>DATEZM010000384.1:0-4861 GCA_035255625.1 Rhizomicrobium sp.
TTGCCGGGCGAGCTGCACTGCCAGGCCGAGCCCGGTCTCGTGCTCTCGCCACCGTCAGGCGCCGCGTCGTCGACTTCGGCCGATGGCCTGCTGAGCGCCAGCGAGATCGCTGGCCTCAAGCTCGATGCCGATCTCGTCGTGTTGTCGGCCTGTAACACCGCGGCCGAAGGCGGCCGGAAGTTCGGCGGTGGCGCGCTCGAAGGTCTCGCCGATGCTTTCTTCAACGCCGGCGCCCATGCGGTGCTGGCGAGCCATTGGGAAGTGCCCTCGGCGGCGACGGAGAAGCTGATGACCGCCGTCTTCGCGCGCTATGCGAAGGATCCATCGCGCGACCTGGCCGAAGATTTGCGCCAGGCGCAGCTGGCGGCGATCGCCACCGGCGCGCATCCGTTCGACTGGGCGGCATTCACATTGATCGGCGACAGCGGCACTTCGATGCGTACGGCCAGAGCCGGCACGCCATGATGCGGAGAGAAGAGATGGGACGAGCACTTCTACTGGGATCGGTCACGGCGTTGGCGCTGAGCGGCTTGTGCCAGGCCGCGAACCTCACGGTCGTCGAAGCGCGCGGCATCGGCCTGCAACCGGGCGCGACGATCGATTCGGCCAAGCCGCTCGTGCTCAAGCAGGGCCAGCACGTCACGCTGATCTCCGACGATGGCGCGACGCTTTCCATCGACGGGCCGTACAACGCGCCGCCTTCGGCGGGGACGGGCGGCAAGAGCTTGGGTGCGACGCTCGCGGCTCTGGGCACGGAGCGCAATGCGCGCACCGGGGAAGCCGGCGTGACGCGTGGCGCCCAGACTGAGACGCTCCCGGGGCCGTGGCTGATCGACGTGACGCGCAGCGGCAATGTCTGCCTGCAGGAAGGCTTAGAGCCGGTCTTCTGGCGGCCTGATGCCAAGACCCCGACGGCGCTCACCGTCATGCCGGTGGACCGCAGCTGGAAGTCGCGGGCTGAGTGGCCGGCCGGCCTCGACCGCATCCGCGTCACCACAGACGTGCCGGTGCATGGCGGCGCGGCCTATGTCGCGAACTATGCCGGCACGGAATACGCGCTCGCGGTGAATACGGTACCGGCCAGCCTCAGCAACGACAAGATGCGTGCAGCCTGGATGGTGCAGAAGGGTTGCGAGGCGCAAGCGGAGGCGTTGCTGCGTCCCGGGAAATGAACGGTTGGCCCGCGCGCCGCGCGGCGCTTGTTTCCCGAATCAAAGCGCTTTCGCGCAACAAGCCGCTGCTGGACGCCGCGACCGCGGTCGCCATCGCGCTCGTCATGGCGCTGCTGGCGATGTTCGCGGTCGACCGCGTCTCCTTCCTGACGAGCGCGGATCGTTTCGTTCATGACTGGGAAATCGCCTTTCGCTCGGCGCCCGAGCCGCAGGATCCCAATATCCGCATCATCGCCTTCGACGAAGTGGCGATGCAGCACTTTGCCTATCGCTCGCCGCTGGATCGCGGCGCGCTCGCCGATCTGCTGACTGCGCTCGACGCCAAGGGCGCGCGCGCGATCGTGGTCGACTATCTGTTCGACCAACCGACCGAACCGGCCAAGGACGCCAAGCTACGCGACGTGTTGCGCACAATGAAGACGCCGGTGGTCGTCAGCTATTTCGAGGCCGGCACGGCCGTGGCGAAGGAACAGAGCGACTATCTCAATGCCTATGTGCCACCGAGGCTGAGGGCACTGGCGAATATCGGTACCGACCAGACCGACACGGTGCGCTGGATCAATCCCGGCGGGCGCACGACGTCCGGCGAATATCTGCCCAGCGTGCAACGTCGCGTGGCGCAGATTGCCGGTGTCGAGACGCCCGCAATGCAAGCGCCGATCGCGTGGCGCGCGCCACCGGGCCCGCGCCAGCCGGTATTCTCCGAAATCACCGCCTGCGTGCAGCAGCTGTCCGCCTGCTTGCCGATCACCAAAATCCTTCCCAAGCCGGTGCTCAGGGACAAGATCGTGCTGATCGGCTCCGACCTCAGTCTCGTCGACCAGCACAGAACGCCGTTCGCCACCGATCCGGCCGATCCGCGCGCCACCATGCCGGGCGTGGAGATATTGGCCTATGGCATCGCGCAGTTGATCGAGCACCGCATGCCGCCCGATCTTTCCTGGTGGGACAATTTCCTGATCGCGCTTCTGTTCGCAGGCCTTGGCGCCGGGCTCGGCGTGTTCGACTACCACCTCATCCTGCGCGGCCTGTCGATCGCCGGTCTTGTCGCGGTGCTTTGGGCAAGCGGCGTGTTCGTCCTGTACGAATCGTTCGGCGTGCTGATCGGCCTGATCGCCCCGACGATCGCCCTGATCGGCGCCTTCGCTGCGGTTGAGTCGGTGACTGGACTGGATGCGCGCCACCAGCGGCAATTCATCCGCAGCACGATCTCGCTCTATCTTCCCCCCAGCTTCGTGCAGCAGATCATCGAGGATCCGGCCAAGCTGGTGCTGGGCGGCGAGCGCCGCGAGATGAGTTTACTGTTCACCGACATTCACGGCTTCACCACGATGGCGGAGGGACTCGACTCTAAGGACGTCGGTCGTGTGCTGAACAGCTATCTCGACGGAATGACCGGCGCCATCCAGAGGCATGAAGGCACCATCGACAAGTTCATCGGCGACGCGGTGTTTGCGCTGTGGAATGCGCCACTCGACGTCGCCGACTACGCGACCAAAGCAGTGCGCTGCGCTCTCGAGATGGACGATTTCGCCGAGAGCTTTCGCGCCAAGATGAACCAGGAGGGCATCCCACTCAGCTACACCCGTATCGGCGTGCATGCCGGCGCTGCGGCAGTGGGAAATTTCGGCAGCCGCGATCGCTTCAGCTACACCGCGTCGGGCGATGCGGTGAATGCCGCCTCCCGGCTCGAAGGCCTGAACAAGACCTTCGGCACCAGGCTGTGTGTCAGCGATGCGGTGAAAGTGCTATGTCAGGGAATCGCATTCCGCCCGATCGGGTCGGTGACACTCAAGGGCAAAACGGAGGCGCTCGACGTGTGGGAGCCGTTGCACGACAGCCGGTTGGCTGACGGCTTTTTCGCCCGCTATGAGGCTGCCTTCGCGGCGGTTCGCGCCGAACGTGCCGATGCGCCGTCGCTCTTTGCCGCCCTCGTCAAGGAGAAACCGGACGATCCGTTGGCGCGGTTCTATCTCGAGCGCCTGAGCCAGGGCGAAACCGGCATCCACATCAAGATGACCGAGAAATGATCGTCTGGTCCGTCATCATCCTCATCGTGCTCGTCGCCGCCCGCTATTGGGGCCTTGACGCATTTCATGACCAGCTTTCGCACACCACTTCGCAGCAGATCGGTCACGGCCTCGTCGTCGGAATTGCGGTGGCGGTTGCCCTCCTGGTCGACGGACTGATCCGCCACTTCTACTGGCTGCGCTATTTGCAGCGCCGCCTCAATCGCGAAACGCCGGCGCTGATCCAGGACATTCTGACCGTCGCACTCGTGCTGCTCGGCCTGTCGCTCGGTCTGTGGTGGGAGGAAGACTTCTCCTTCACCGGGTTCATCACGGCATCCGGCGCCACCGCCATTGTGCTCGGTATCGCGCTGCAGACCGCGATCCAGGATCTGTTCGCCGGTCTCGCGATCAATCTCGACGGCACCTATGCGCTGGGCGACTGGCTGACGATCCATTCAGCGGAACTGAAGGAGTCGGTCTATGGCCGCGTGACCCACATGACGTGGCGCTCGACGATCCTGGCGCTGGATGACGGGCGGCGGATGATCGTGCCCAATCACATCGCCACGTCGAACTCGGTGCTGAACCACAGCCGTCCCGCCGATGCCAAGCGGCTTTCGGTGGAGCTGGCGATCGACAATCGCATGCCGACAGATCGCGTAATCGACATGCTTTTGGGCGAGGCCTTCAAGGCGGTGCGCCGCCCCGGCCTGGCGCGCACGCCAGAGCCCACGGTTATCATGTGCAAGTTCACCAGCGACGCGATTTACTACGAGGTGCGCTTCTATTCCTTCCCCGACCAGATCGAGCCCACCTCGGCCAAGTCGATTGTCATCGCCGCGCTGCAGGATGTGATCATTCAGAACCGCATGCCGACTCCGGTCACCCAGGTCGAGCTGATGCAGCCGCCGGTGATCGACCTGGTGATCGACGAGGGCGAGATCCTCGCCGCGCTTCATCACGCGAGTCTGTTCAACAACGTGCTCGATCGGGAGCAATCGCTCGAACTGGCGCGTCTGTCGCGGCCGGTCGAGTTCGCGCGCGGCGCCAACCTGATGGTGCAGGGTGACGCGGCATCCTCGATGTTCATCATCCTGGAGGGTGCAGCCAGGGTCAGTGTTCTGGGTCAGAGCAACGATCCCCGCGAGGTCGCGGTGCTGGCCACCGGCGATGTGGTCGGCGAGATGTCGCTGATGACCGGCTCGCCGCGCAACGCCACCGTGACGGCGCTGACCAGGCTGCGCGCGCTGGAAATTACCAAGGATCCCATCGAGGCGCTGCTCAAGAAATCGCCGAACCTGCTGCAGCGCTTCAGCCACGTGCTGGCGAAGCGCGAGGAGGAACGTGCCGCCATCGCGCAGCGGCCAGTCCAGGTAGCAGCCGTCGAGCTCGATCTGATGGCCCGGATGAAGACCTTCTTCAGCCGCGTGTTGTGGACGGACACGTAGGCCCGTGCACGGCTATCCGACCACACCCGCCATGAGTACATAGACGATGCCGAGATAAGTCAGCTGGTGGACGAACTGGTCCGCGCCGAAAAGGATCCAGTAGCGCTGGTCCTGGGTACCCCACTGGTAGGTTCGGTCGATCGCTGCCTTGGTCCAGTCGACGTGATAGTGGATTGCGAACTCGACGATCAGGATCAGGACCGCGGCCTCGAGCGGCGCGCCCAGGATG
>DATEZM010000385.1:0-2074 GCA_035255625.1 Rhizomicrobium sp.
GACCTCCGCGTCCAAGTCCGCGTCGGTACTCTTGGGCGGCAGCGGCGGATCGCGTTTCATCAGCATCCGGGTCGCGGTATCGAGCCCGACCGCATGGCCCGTCCGCTTTGCCACTACCAGCGCAACGCGCCGTGGCCTTAATGCGTCGTCCCATCGGGCAGGATCACGTCACGCGCGCGTCGGCGAGCTTCCCAGTAGGCCGCGCCGCCATGGTCGCGTATCAGCGCCTCGGCGTCGGCGTTGGCCAGCCTAGCGGCCTCCCGGCGTCGGTGAAGCCAAGGGATGATCACGGGTGCTTTTCGTTTTTCGCAGCTCGGTCGCCGGCGGCTTTGGCGTCCGCCTCGCACATATAAGCGCCCTGCTTCGTGTTGCCGTAGTCGCGCCTTCCGGCGAAGGGACCGGCTCAAGATTGGGGGTGGGCGCGCCAAAGGGGTATTTTTCGCGTCTGTTCTTTGACTGAGGTGGACGCGTGGCCTGGATTTTGAGGTTGGTGAAAATCGGGGCTGAGGGCGACGGGCATTGCACGGACGTCATGGAGATTAACAGGCCCGATGATCTCGGCGATATCGCCGATCTGGGTTTGACGCTGGCCGAAGGGAAGCTGTTGCTGGCAGGCATCCAACGGGAAATCGTCGCGGCGCAAGCCGGGGACCACGCCGTACGGCGGCCGGATTGCCTACGCTGTGGCGGCGTTTGCCGCGTGAAGGACTACCGAGATCACGCGGTAGCGACGCTTTTCGGCCAGGTCACGGTCCGACTTCCCCGATTTCGCTGTGCCGCGTGTGGCGCCGTCGAGGTTGGCGTCGGCTGGCCATCGCATTGCCGATCGACACCTGAGCTGGATCAGCTTCGGGCCCATCTCTCGGCCCTGATGAGCTACAGAACGGCCGCGGATATTCTGGAGCAGCTGTTCCCGGTCGGCGCCGGAAAGGACAAGGAGACCATGCGTCGCCACACCTTGAAAGCCGGCGCGGCCATTCGCGATTGTGCCACGATGAGGCCGGAAACGACCGCGCCGGGGATCACGATCACTCTGGATTCCACCTTCATCCGCAGTTGCCAGGACGGAGAACGTCACCTGGAGGTGCGAGTTGGCAATGTCGAAACAGCGTCTGGCGGCCGCCAGGTTTTTGGCGCTGTCGCCGGATCCGACACGGACATCAAAATGCTGATCCGCCGAAACCTCGAGGCCGTCGGCCAAACGGAAGACACTGCGTTGACGGCCTTCACCGATGGTTGTGCTGGCCTTCGACGCATTCTGGCCGACGCCGACCTCGCCGAACCGCCTATGCTCGACTGGTTCCATATCGGAATGAGACTTCAGCATCTGAAGCAAATTGCCAGCGCTCTGTCGACCGACGACCCGGCGCGGATGGCAGCGAAGGCTGTGATCGTCGCGGAGACCGAGCGATTGCACTGGCGCATCTGGAATGGAAAAGCCAAAAATGCACAGAAAAGCATCGACCGCATCCGCACGGTTATGCATCAATTCCAGGGCGAGCCGGGTAGCAAAAAGTCCGTCGCGCCCTCACGAAAGTTGTGGACCGCGTTGCAGGCGCTGGACGGTTATCTCAGCGGCCAGAGTCACTGGCTGATCAATTACGCCGAACGCCAGCGTGCCGGATTGCGCGTTGGAACGGGACAGCCAATTTCCTGGTGAACCGCCGAATGAATAAATCGCAGCAGATGCGCTGGTCGCGGCGCGGCGCCGATCTCCTGCTGCAGGTTCGTTGCGCCGTCTACAATGGCACGCTCGGTTCCGCCTATGGGCAGAAGTTCCAACCAACTAACGATTCGTCCGCACCGGTGCCGAACGCCGCCTGACCCCCAATCTTGAGGCAGTCCCAGCCGATCCTGGCCGCGATCGAGGGCGGGGAGACAACAAGGGATGTCCGAAACGCCCGCGCGCTGCTCGCCGGGATCGTGTGATCGAAGTGATGCCCAATGGCCTGAGGTCGGCGCTGTTCTGCGCGGCACAGGCAAATTTCAGAGATCACAGGCCGCGACGCCCCGCCCGCGCGCGTATTGGTGCGGTGGCCGAAACGCGCTAGCCCGACTTCGCGGATTCGTAGTT
>DATEZM010000386.1:0-5917 GCA_035255625.1 Rhizomicrobium sp.
CATTATCTGGGCGACCTCGCCAGCAATCTGGGCGTCGTGCTGGCGATCGTCTGCGTCGAGTGGCTGGGCTGGAGCAACGCCGATCCGCTGATCGCGCTGGCCGTCGCCGCGATGCTGGTATGGACGGCGTTCGGCGTCTTCCGCACGAGCTACGACCAGCTCATGGACCGCGAACTGCCCGATGCGGAGCGCGACCGGATCAAGGCCATCGTGCTCGGCCATCGCGACGTGAAGGCGCTGCACGATCTGCGCACGCGTGCCTCGGGACTGAACGCCTTTATCCAGCTGCACATCGAACTCGATCCGGCGATCAGCCTGCTGCGCGCCCACGAGATCAGCGACGAGGTCGAGGCGCTGGTGTGCCAGGCGTTCCCCAATGCCGACGTCATCATCCACCAGGATCCCGCGGGTGTGGAAGATCCCGTGCCGCTCGCGGCGAGCTAAGCGTTACGGATCACGCTTCGTCGGCAAGATCCCCGGCCCCGCGACGTCGCCGAAGGGTTCGTGGTAGGCGTCGGGCTCGCCGACCGATGGCTCGATGCGCCGCGTCTCGGGCGAGGATTGGCGGACCACTTCGCTGCCCGCCGCCATCGCCGCCGCGGCAGCCCGCGCGCCAGCCGTCGCCGCGCGCCGCCCCCAATGGCGCAGGAAGAACAGCTCGCGCGCATAAGACTCCTTGAACAGCGAATCCGCTTCCGTGATGCCGCGCAGCGCCAGCGCATGCGCCCGCCGCGCGCCGACGAACCACAGCGGACTGACCAGCAGCGACAGCGCGATCACCGCGATGGCGAGCTTGTGGCCCTCCGGAGTCAGCGCGCCCACTTCCGCGCCCGCGATCGCCAGCACGAAGGAGAACTCGCCGACCGGCGACAGGAACAGCGCGGCCGGAAACGCCACCTCGCCCGGCTGCCCCAGCGCGGTGAGCAGGCCGAGATTGACCACCGTCTTTCCCACCGTCACCACCGCCAGCACGATCACGATCAGCCACAGATGGTGCAGCACGTAGGAAAGATCGATCAGCAATCCGATCGAGAGAAAGAAGATGAAGAGCAGGATGCTCTGCACCGGCTGCGCCAGCACCAGTGCGGTACGCCGCAGCGTCGAATGGCCGACCGCGAGCCCGGCGAGAAATGCGCCCAACGCCGGCGACAGGCCGAGCAGGCCCGACGCCGCCGCGGCGACGAAGCACACCGTCAAAACGCCCAAAGTCCCGACATCGATATCCTTCATCAGGAACGACGACGCCGGAAAGCGGAACGACTTGACCCGCGTCAGCATCACGATGAACCCGGCCAGCAGCGCCACCGCCAGCAAGAGCTTGACGCCCGCGAACGCCAGCGCATCCGACGGCGCATGCGGCGCCAGCGCGCCGGTGAACAAGAGCAGCGGCACCACCGCCAGATCCTGCGCCACCAGGATGGCCAGCGTCAGCCGCCCGGCCGCGGTCTGCGACTCTTCCGCGTCCTCCATCATCTTGATCGCGATCGCGGTCGACGAGATCGCCAGCATGAAGCCGATCACCGCCGCACTCGTGGTCTCGCCGCTCGTCAGCTGCGCCAGCGCCGTGGTGAAGCCGGTGAAGATCGCGATCTCCGCCGCCGCGATGGTGAGCGCCAGCGGCAGCAGCTTGCGGAACGCCGCCAGCCGCAACTCCATGCCGATGATGAACAGCAGCATCAGCACGCCGAGATCGGCCAGCGTCTCGATCGAATCCGAGCGCGCCACCACGCCGAAGCCGGTGGGCCCCAGCAGTACGCCGGTCAGGATGAAGCCCGCCGCGGCCGGCAGCCGCGCACGGTTCATCGCCAGCCCCGCCACCACCGCGGCCGCCAGCACCAGAGCCAGAGCGGTCAGATTGTCCATGGCCAAAGCCTAGCACAACAATTTCCCTCGCCCCCACGCAGTGGGGGAGAGGGCAGGGTGAGGGGGCAGCAAAGCCGATCGGAACTGTCCAAGATTTCGAAAAAGCGCCACTGCAAAGCGCGATCATCGTTCTTCGACAGTGCTCCCGCGGCGCGGCCCCCTCACCCAACCCTCTCCCCCTAAAAAGGGGGAGAGGGCGAACGCTTCTTCCTTTCCTGCTACGCTCCACCCCATGACCACGCCCGAGCCCCCGCGCACGCTGATCCTGACCGGCGCCAGCCGCGGCATCGGCCATGCCACGGTCAAGCGCTTCTCCTCCGCCGGCTGGCGCGTCATCACCTGCTCGCGCCACGCCTTTCCGGAGAACTGCCCCTGGGCGGCCGGGCCGGAGGACCACATCCAGGTCGATCTCTCCGATCCCGACGACACCGTCCGCGCCGTTGCCGAGATGCGCGCCCGCCTCAAAACCGGCCAGCTCCACGCCCTCGTCAACAACGCGGGCATTTCGCCGAAGGGCAGCGCAACTCCTCCACCGCCGCAGGCGGGGGACCATCGCGCAGCGATGGTGGCGGGGGCGGCAGTCCGCCTCAACACCCTCAACACCCCCATGGCCACCTGGCGCCAGGTGTTCGAGGTGAACCTCTTCTCCACCATCTGGCTGGCGCAGGGCCTGAAAGACGAACTCGCCCGCGCGCAAGGCGCGATCGTCAACGTGACCTCGATCGCCGGCAGCCGCGTGCATCCCTTCGCCGGCGCGGCCTATTCCACGTCCAAGGCGGCGCTCGCCGCGCTGACGCGCGAGATGGCCGCCGATTTCGGGCCGCTCGGCGTGCGCGTCAACGCCATCGCGCCCGGCGAGATCGACACCGCGATCCTGAGCCCCGGCACCGACAAGCTGGTCGAGACGGTTCCCATGCGCCGCCTGGGCCTGCCCGAAGAAGTCGCCAAGGCGATCTATTATCTGTGCACGGACCAATCGAGCTACGTCACCGGCGCCGAGCTGCACATCAATGGTGGGCAGCACGTTTGAGTGGGCGAAAGTCTTGTTCGTCCTAATCTTGGACAAAATTGATGTTCGTGAACGACACTGTTTTTGTTCTCGGAGCAGGCGCGAGTTGGCATTACGGATATCCTACGGGAGAAGGGCTTATTGATGCCGTAATTTCAATGGCCGGGCGGCTCAGCACGTATTGTCAATTTCGCACTCAGAGAAACACTCCTACTCTGCCGATGCCGATCTACGTTCTACGTAAGTTCGAGCGTAACGGCGGTACAAACGGACATCTCCGGGCTTGGGATGAAGTAAGGCGGGAGTGCGACCTACTCGTTCATCGGTTGGGAAGTGTACGGCCACTCGTGATCGACTATTTTCTTGGTTGGAATCCATCTCTCCAGGAAATCGGAAAGTTGCTAATTGCAGCTGCGCTGCTTGAGTGCGAGGCGACATATGCTGCAACGCGAGGCAATCCAAATCGCCGCGAGGTGGTGATGAATCAGCCGATCCCGCCGTCGTCTGAGCAACAGCGGCGCTTGGATATTTCAAAATTCAAGGACGATTGGTACCGCTTTGTAGTGCACAAACTCGTGTCGCGTTGTGAAAATTCATCTGACCTTCTGACGAACAGAGTGAAGTTCATAACGTTCAACTACGATACGTCTTTGGAATTTCACTTACTCAGAGCGCTGAAATCTATCGATTTTATCACCAAGAATGATACAGAAAAATTCATCTTGAATGATCGCATCGTCCATATGTATGGCGCTCTACGCAAGGAGGCATTCGATTCGAATGACTTCGTCGATCAAGCTTCTTGTCTGCAGCTAGGTTACGAGTTCACGAGTCCGCAAAACCTGCCATCTGAGATACAGATGAGAAACAAATTCTTGGACAGGAGCCTACTATGTTCAGAAGGTATACGTACCATTGATCCGCATGATAAGTCGGATGAAGACCGAACACAGTGCGCGAAAGTTTGGATACGGGATGCACGGCTAATCTATGTCCTAGGCTATGGCTTCGATGACAACAACAATGAGAGGGTCGGGTTGCTAAGCCGTGACGCGGTGGAAGGTAAGTCCGTTCTGTTTACGAATTTTGGAGACATAAACATAATAAACAGAAAGGCATCAAAGCTGTTTGTGGGTGGGTATGACGCTTTCGACCAACAGTCCGTAAAAGGGGACCCACTCGGGAGCTATTTCGAGAAGAGCACGCGCAACGTGTACGATGCTTTGGAATTGGACTTTTATGGTTTTGAATCCAGCTTGCTAGGCTCATCGCGCGTGTGATCTGTAGGCAAGACGACGCCGCGCAAGAAACGCTAGGTCAGCGCTCGCCACACTCGCACGCACTCGTTTGGGCACCCCCATGACCATCCGCAACTTCCCCGACCATGCCGCCAATGAGCGGACCTTTCTCGCCTGGGTGCGCACGGCGCTCGTCGTCGTCGCGCTCGGCTTTCTGGTCGAGCGGTTCGATCTCTTCCTCTCCTACATGGCGCGCGCGGCGCCGCACGCGCCGCCGCCGCATCTGGGCTTCGGCAATATCGCCGGCCTGACGCTGATCGTGCTCGGCATCGCGATGATCGCCGTCGCGGTGCTGCGCTTCATCCGCACGCGCCGCGAGATCGACGCGGAGGGAAAATTCGTCACCCTGGCCGACCGCGCCGACATCGCGCTCGCGGCCCTGCTGATCCTGATGAGCGGCGGGCTGCTCTTCTATCTGGTCGAGACGCTGATCCAGAACGCGTGAGTTTGGGCTTGCATGAGTTCCTCATTTGTTCTAGTATGGGTTGTAGTGGCAAAGGCCCGTTGGTGTCGCGCCGCGCGCGGCGTTATCAACGGGAATTTCCGAGCCGGACTAAGGCGTTAGACCGGAATTTGGCGAATGGAACCGCCGTTTTTGAAACGAAGAAGGGGATAGGGTTTGAACCAGGAAGGCGGTTGCAGTTGCGGGGCGGTGCGCTATGCGCTGACGGCCGCGCCGATGTTCACCAATTGCTGCCATTGCCTGGACTGCCAGAAGCAGACCGGCGGCGCCTTCGCGATCAACGCGCTGGTCGAGGCGGCGCAGGTGAAGCTGCTGAAGGGCGCGCCGGTGCGCGTCACCATGCCGACTGAGTCCGGCCGGCCGCATGACATCTGGCGCTGTCCCGAGTGCCAGGTCGCGCTGTGGAGCGACTATGGCCGGCGCGGCTATCTGCTGTTCCTGCGCGTCTCCACGCTCGATGCGCCGCACGCGATCGCGCCCGACGCGCACATCTTCGCCCGCTCCAAAGTGCCGTGGGTCGATCTTTCGGGTCCGCTGCCCAACGGCAGCGCCACCGGCAAACCCGCACTGGTTTGCGACGTCTACTACGACATGAAAACCGAATGGCCCCCCGCCAGCATGGCCCGCCGCGACGCGGCTTCGGCTGCTGCGAAGGGTTAGGAGGTGCGCGCGCTCTTGAGGTTCGGCAAGAACGCAGCGAGCAAACCAATAAGCGGAAGGAAAGCGCAGACGCGATAGACGAACTCGATGCTGGTGCGGTCGGCGAGGAAGCCGAGCGCCGCGGCGCCCATCCCGCCCATGCCGAAGGAGAGTCCGAAGAATAGCCCGCTCACCATGCCCACGCGGCCCGGCAGCAGCTCCTGGCCATAGACCACGATGGCCGGAAACGCGCTCGACAGGACAAGGCCGGTCAACACGCTGAACACCCCGGTCCAGAACAGACCCGCGAACGGCAAAGCGAGCGCGAAGGGCAGGGCGCCCAGGATGGAGAACCAGATGAGATATTTGCGGCCGAAGCGGTCGCCGAGCGGTCCGCCGCAGATCGTCCCCACCGCCACCGCCGCCTGGAACATGAAGAGATGCAGCTGCGCCGCCGGCACGCTCAGATGGAATTTGTGGATCAGATAGAAGGTGAAATAGCTCCCGATGCTCGCCATGTAGACGAATTTGGAAAAGATCAGCACCACCAGGATCGCCAGCGACAGCCGCACCCGCGCCGGCGTCAGCGCCGCGGTCAGGTGCAGATGGCCATGCGCCACGGCGCGGCGCGTGCTGTTCGCCCGG
>DATEZM010000387.1:0-3809 GCA_035255625.1 Rhizomicrobium sp.
CGCGAGCGCGCATTCGACCGCCGCGATCACGCTCGCAAACTCCGCCAGCGCGCCGTCGCCGATCAGTTTGAATATACGCCCGCCATGGATGGCGACCTGCGGATCGAACACCCGCGCACGATTGATCTTGAGGCGGTCCAGCGTGCCGGCTTCGTCCGCCGACATCAGGCCGGAGTAACCCACTACGTCGGCCGACAGAATCGCTGAGAGCTTGCGGTGCATCAGCCGCCGTCCGCCGCTAGCCGCGCCTCGGCCTGCGCCATCATCGCCCGGAAGCGCGGGTCGTCGCGAATTGGATCGAAATCGGGATCGACCTTTGCGTGGTTAAGCAGGCCCGAGCCCATCCTCGCAAAGGCGTATTCCAGCATCGCGATGGACGCGTCTTTGTCGTGGAGAAACTTCGACAGCGCGCAACCGAAATTGTAGCGCATGTTCAGATTGTCGGGATCGATCAAAAGTGCGCGGCTCATCCACGTTTTCGAGCGATCGCCGAGCCCGAGCGTCGCCAGAGCGACACTGCCATAGCCAAGCGCAGCGCCATTGTTGCGGTCTTGCGCCAGAACCTTCTCGACCCGGTCGAGCGCGATCTGCGCGGCCCGCCTCATGTTGTCGGTGTCCTGCAGCTCGGCATAGCAGGTGATCAGCATGGCCGGAGAGCCGCAGTCCAGGTCCATGAGCGCCGCCGCCTTTTCCCAATGGCGGGCCGCTTCGTCGAGCTTGTGCTGGCGGAATTTGAGCCGGGCGGCAGCCTCGTTCACCTCGTGCGACTCGGGATCGAGCTTCAAGGCCTGTTCGATCTCGGGCACCGCCTCCTCGAACTTTCCGTCCTCGGCCAAGATGCGCGCTTTGACCGCGTGCGCCTCGGCCAGATCGCCGTCGATGGCAAGCGCGCGCGTCGCCGCTTCCAGCCCGCCGTCGCCCTTGCCCACCATGTAGCGGACCCACATCTGGCCCAGCGCCATCAGTGCCCAGGCCTGGGCGTAGCCCGGATCGATCTCGGTGGCGCGCTGGCACAGCCGGATCAGCGCCTCGAACGGTCGCGTGTCGCCGGTGCGGCCCGAGACATATTCCTGCCGCGCCATCAGATAGATGTTGTAGGCCTCGACATTGTCGGTGCCGCGCCGCGCGATCGCCTTTTTCTCTTCCGGCAACAGCTTGAGCTTCAGCGCCGCGACGATGGCCTGCGAAATCTCATCCTGCAGCGCGAAGATGTCGTCGAGGTCGCGGTCGTAGCGCTCGGCCCAGACGTGCTCGTCGTTGGCGCCGTCGATCAACTGGGCGGTGATCCGCACGCGTCCGCCCGCCTTGCGCACGCTGCCTTCCAGAACATGGCTGACCTTCAGCTCGTTCGCCACCTGGCGGACCTTCACGGTCTTGCCCTTGAAGGAGAAGGCGGTGTTGCGCGACACCACGCCGAGAGTGGAGACTTTCGACAGGTCGGTGATGATGTCCTCGCTGATCCCGTCGGAAAAATATTCCTGCTCGGGATCGCCGCTCATGTTGGCGAACGGCAGTACGCAAATCGAAAGCTTCTGACCTGACTTCATCTCGCCCGCATCGTCCTCCACGTCACGCCCGGCCGGGCGCGCGAAGAATACATGAATCGGCCGCTCGATGTTCTTGACCGTGTGCTCGCCGAGGTCGTCGAAGTCGCAGGTCATTTTGCCCTCGACGCTATCGCGCACCATCTTCGACAGTGCCACCCCGCCGATGGGCGCGAGCCCTTGCAGGCGGGCTGCGAGGTTGACGCCGTCCCCGTAGATGTCGTCGCCCTCAACCACGACTTCGCCCAGATGGATGCCGATGCGGTAGCGGATGGCGTTGCCGGCGGACTCATGCGCCGCCGCTTCCTCGGTCGCCGCCTGGATCGCCAGGGCGCACTCCACTGCCGCGATGACGCTGGGGAACTCGGCCAGCGCGCCGTCGCCGATCAGCTTGAAGATGCGCCCGCCGTGACCGGCAATCGCCGGATCGAAGATGCCCGCCCGGTTGGCCTTGAGTTGCGTAAGGGTGCCCGCCTCATCGGCTTCCATCAGGCCGGAGTACCCCACCACGTCGGCGGAGAGGATCGCGGCGAGCTTGCGCTGCATCAGTCCTTCTCCGTCAGCCGTGCCTCGGCGGCTGCCATCATCGTCTGAAATCGCGGGTCCGCACGGATCGAATCGAAATCGGGATCGGCCTTGGCGTGATTGAGGAAGTCGATCGACATCGCGGCGAACACCGGCCCGAGCACCGCGATCGCCTTCTCCGGATCGCCTGCCTGGGCGGCCAGATCGCAGGCGAAATTGTAGCGCATGTTCATGTTGTCGGGATCGATCAGCAGGCCGCGCTCCATCCACTCCTTGGCGCGCTCGGTCTCGCCCAGCACCATGAGCGCCGACACGCCCAGCCCCATGGCCGATCCGTTGTTGCGATCCTGCGCGATGACCTTCTCGACGCGGGCGAGCGTGGTTTCGGCCGCCCGGCGCAGCGCCATGCGATCGCCGTTCGCGGTGTAGCAGGTGATCAGCATGGCCGGCGAGCTGAAGTCGGTCTCCTGCACGCTCGCCGCCTTCTCAAAATAGGCGATCGCCTCGTCGACCCGGCGCTGGCGGAAGGTGAAATAGGCGGCCGTGCGATTGACCTCGTGGGATTCCGGATCGAGGCGGAGGGCGGCGGCCAGTTCCGCCGCGGCCTTGTCCTTGTCGCCGCCTTCGGCCAGCAGCGTCGCCATTACCGCGTGCGCTTCAGCCAGATTGCCGTCCAGCGACAGCGCGCGCTCGGCCGATGCCTGGCCGCCGTCGCCGCCTTTGGCGAACTGGTAGCGCAGCGAGTTCTGCGCCATGGCGAGCAGCGCCCAGGCGCGGGCATAGCGCGGATCGATCTCCACCGCGCGGGTGCAAAGGCGGATGACGGTGTCCTCGCGCCTTATGTCGCCGAAGTTTCCGGTGACGAAAAGCTGGCGCGCCATCAGATAGAGATTGTAGGCATCGGCGTTGTCGGTGCCGCGCCGCTCGATCGCCTTCTTCTCCTCGGGCAGCAGCACGAGCTTCAGCGCCTTGACGATGGCCTGCGAAATCTCGTCCTGCAGGGCGAAGATGTCGTTGAGGTCGCGGTCGTAGCGCTCCGCCCAGATATGATCGCCCGCGGCACCATCAATCAGCTGCGCGGTGATGCGGACCCGGCCGCCGGATTTGCGCACGCTGCCTTCCAGGACATGGCTGACGGCGAGTTCGCGCGCGACGACCGGAATCTTCAGGCTCTTGCCCTTGTAGGTGAACGCCGTGTTGCGCGCCACCACCGACAGTGCCGAGACCTTGCTCAAATCGGTGATGATGTCTTCGCTGATGCCGTCGCTGAAATACTCCTGCTCGACGTCGCCGCTCATGTTCGAAAACGGCAGCACGCAGATCGAATGCTTACGCGGTTGCTCCACCCTGTCGTCTCCCGAAGAACTTACGCCGGCCGCGCGCGCGGCAAACACATGCACGGGACGCTCGATGTTTTTGACTGCGTGCTCGCCCATGTCGTCGAACGTACAGGCCATCTTGCCATCGACGCTGTCGCGGACCATTTTGGAAAGCGCGATGCCGCCGACCGGCGCCAGCGCCTGGATCCGGGACGCGACGTTGACGCCCTCGCCATAGATGTCGTCGCCTTCGACGATCACCTCGCCCAGATTGATGCCGATGCGGTAGCGCAGGCGCTTGGCCGCCGCGAGATCGGGCTCGGCTGTCGCGGTCGCATCCTGGATGGCCAGGGCGCAATTCACCGCCGCCACGACGCTGGCGAACTCGACCAGCGCGCCGTCGCCCATCAGCTTAAAGATG
>DATEZM010000388.1:0-2431 GCA_035255625.1 Rhizomicrobium sp.
TGCGCCGGGCGTGGGAGCACAAGAACGATCTACGCGAGGGCTTCACCAAGAAATACGGCGTTCATATTCTCGTCTGGTATGAGGCGTTCGAGGACATCGACATCGCAATCGAACGCGAAAAGCGCTTGAAGGGCTGGAATCGGGCGTGGAAGCTCAAGCTGATCGAGCGCGACAATTCTGGTTGGAACGACCTGTACGACCGCATGATGCGCGAGGTCGCGCTTCCCCAACCACCTGGGTCCCCTTCCCCTCGCGATCCTATCGGATCGCTCGGCCGGGGATGACAACGGAGTTTATGTGTCCGCACCACAGCCCTTCGTTCACGATCGGTCGAACGGCGTTCTGTTCGACGATATGGATGTCGCGCGCTCTTATGGGGATCGCGCGCCCTATGCGCCCGCGCTCTATGAGTTCTTGCTGACTCAGCTGCCCGCGCGCCGGCGGTTGCTCGATCTGGGCTGTGGACCGGGAAAAGTGGCGCTCGCGCTGGTGCATGCGTTCGACGCGGTCGATGCTGTCGAGCCTGCCGCGCCCATGCTGGTAGTGGCGCGGGAGCAGGGCGGTTCGCAGTCCATAAATTGGATCGAAGCGGGCACCGAGGAAGCGCCACTCTTTCCGCCCTATGACCTCGTCACGGCCGGCGCCAGCCTGCACTGGATGAAGCACGACGTCGTCTTCCCCCGATTGGCCGATGCATTGGCGCCACATGGAATTCTCGCTGTCATCGATGGCGACGACGTTTTCGAGTCCGCCTGGGACGGCGAATTGAAAGCATTTCTGACCCGCTGGCTTGCGCGCCTCGGCCGCACCTACGATCCCGCCGGCTTTCGCATAGCGCTGCGCGGTTATCTGCCCTGGCTCGATCTGCAGGGCGAGCGGAGCTTCATCTACGAGCACGTCACGCCGCTGCGGAACTACGTCTCGGCGCAACATTCCCGTGCGACCTGGACGCGCGCGGCGATGGGCGAGACGCTGGCGAGCGAATTCGACGAAGATCTAGCGGCGACATTGACGCCGTTCGCCAATGACGGTCTGCTTCGCTTTCGTGTGAAGTCCGAGCTTGTCTGGGGCCGTCCGCGCAAGACACCGAAATCGAGAGCCGAGTGATGACGCCGGGGCGACATGAAGCGAGCGCTCTGTTAAGTCACACTGTCCTAAAGGTTCTGACGACAGGCAACCTCGTATGACCGTGCAAGCACAGATCAAAGCGTACATTTCCAGCCAGCCCGAACCAAAACGCAGCGATATGCAAGCGCTGCACCGCATCGTTTTGCAAGTGATGCCAGGATGCAAATTGTGGTTCCTGGATGGCAAAAACAGCGAAGGTAAAACTGTTTCCAATCCCAATATTGGCTATGGGCTTGCCGCCACGAAATATGCCGATGGAAAAACCAGAGAGTTTTATCAGATCGGCATCAGTGCAAACACAACCGGAATCTCCGTCTATATTCTTGGCATCGAAGACAAGAAATATCTGGCGAAGGCATATGGCAAGAAACTCGGTAAGGCGAGCGTCACCGGGTATTGCATCAAGTTCAAAACGCTAAAAGACATAGACATCGATACGCTCAAAGCGGCAATACGATATGGGGTTGGGAAAAAGTAAGCTTCTTGGAGACCCGAACATGACCCACCAATCATCCTCTATCGCCGCCGCTCAGAAGGTACTCGACGCCTTCATGATGGCGTTCAATGCGCGCGACATCCCGGCGTTCGAGGCGACGTTCAATTTTCCGAGCGTGCGGCTGGCATCCAACACGCTCGTCACGCTGAACAAGGGCGACATGAAGCCGGAGCGCTTCACCACCGGCGCGCTCGCCGAGTGGGATCATTCGGCCTGGGAGCGGCGCGCCGTCATCCATGCCGGCGCCGACAAGGTGCATATCGACACGCGCTTCACGCGCTACCGCAAGGACGGCAGCGTGATCGGCGGCTTCGACTCGATCTACGTCATCACTAACGAGAACGGCCACTGGGGCGTGAAGGCGCGGTCCAGCTTCGCGCCGTAGGGCCACCCACAGTCCTCATCCTGCGCCCGTCGAAGGATGGGGCTCGCGCGGGTCGGCCATCCTTCGACGGGCGCAGGATGAGGAGTTGCGCGACTGACAAACAATCAGAAATATTTTTTGTCGCACCCCTTGAACCTAGGGTTGTAAGCCCCATCTCCGTTCCAGACGCACTGGAGACCGGCCATGGCTTGGCACCACTTTCGAAGGCCTTAGGGCCACTAATCGAATTTTCACCCGCGAGACAAGTCATACAAATCCGGATGCGCGCTCGCGCCATACGGCGAAGGATACGTTGCGAAGGGCCGGACGCTGCCCGGAGCGCTGTATCCGACGAACGGATTGAGGGATTGGATGGACCAGTGACCGTTGGCGCATCGCCGCGGACCGCTCGCCGGAATCGCAGCAAAGCCCGCTGGATGGCC
>DATEZM010000389.1:0-3549 GCA_035255625.1 Rhizomicrobium sp.
CCAAACTCCACCGCATCTGGAAGGCGCAGCTGATCGCCGAGGTCACCGCCGCCGGGTTCAAGCTCGTCGACCAAGCCAGCCTGCCGAACGGCACGACCGACGATCACACCAAGCCGATCTTCGATCCGTCGGTGCGCGGCAAGACCGATCAGTACCTGCTGAAATTCGTCAAGCCTTAGGCTCGACCGCGATATACATGTCCACATAAGAGCCTTTGCGCATCGGCTCGAAATCGGAGGGATAGAGTTCGAAGTCCGGCGCCGGAACGGTCTTCAGGCCCGACTGCGGCAGAAGCTCACCCCAGATCTTCCCCATCGCGGCCTGCATCTGCGGATGCAGAGCGCTGCCGTCGACGGTCAGGCGAAACACGGCATAGGAATGCGCCGCGAGTTCGATGCGTTCGAAACCATCCGGCAGCGGCGCATCGCCTTCGACCTCGACACCCGCGATGTAGCGCAGGCTGCCCTCCTGCTTGTCGACCATCTTGCACACGCCATAGGTGCGCGCATCGGCCTGGCCCTTGAGCGGCAGGACACGAATGAGCCGCGGCCACAGGCCGGGAATGCCGCTCTTGTTGTCCGCGTTGAATAGCGCACCAACGCCGGCGACGGTGAAGGCCGGGCGGGCAACGAGGCCCTGCTGCATTTCGACCTTGGCATTGGCGGGCATGACGATCTCCCTGAAGGGTTTGGGTTGCTTGAGCGCCTCGCGCTTGAACTGGCCCGGCGGCACGCCATAGCGGCGGCGAAAGGCGCGGGTGAAGGCTTCCTGGCTCTCGAAGCCGCAATCGAAGGCGAGCTCGGCGAGCGCCGGCGGCGCGTCACCGGTGAGCCGCAGGGCGGCGCGCTGGAGCCGGCAGGTCCGCACATAGCCCAACACGCTCTCACCGAACCGGGCCGTGAACAGCCGCGAGAAATGATAGGGCGAGAAACCGGCGACCGACGCCAGCTCCGCCACCGTCAGCGGCTCGTCGCGATGCGCCTCGATATAGGCGAGGACCTCGGCCAGAAAGTCGGGTTCGATCATGGGCCAATCATGGCAAAGTCAGCGGCGGCCGTCTTGACGGGGCTTGCTGCGCACCGGAACCTCCACCCGCCCCGTTCCTGGAGATATCCATGCGCCCTGCCCTTGCCCTCGCCGCTCTCCTCGCGCTCGCACCAGTAGCGGCCGATGCTGCACAGGAATTCTACATCGGCGAACCGGTTGTGAAGGAAAACATGCAGATCGTGCCGAACTATCTGACCGGCATCACGATGGACGCCGCGCCGCCGGGCATGGAGATGGGCGGCGCCGACAATGTGCATCTCGAGGCCGACGTGCACGCCACGGCAACGGACAATCACGGCTTCCAGGAAGATCAGTGGATCCCGTATCTGACGATAAAGTTCACGCTGACCAAGAAGGGCGACGCCAAGTTCAAGAAGCGCGGCGAGCTTTATCCCATGATCGCCAAGGACGGCACCCACTACGCCAACAATGTGAACATGGCAGGGCCGGGCACCTATATGCTGACCTATACGATCCTGCCGCCATCGGCGAAGGGCTTCATCCGCCACACCGACGCGGCGAGCGGCGTTCCCGCCTGGTGGAAGCCGATCACGGCGAACTGGACCTTCGCCTATCCGAGCAAGACGAAGTAAGCAGCCTTTCACGCGGCGGGACGTTTTACGGATGTGACATCCGGAGACTCCCGCCCATGCGCGAGCCCAACGCCTCCAACACCGCCCAGCAGAAATCCGACAGCGTCAAACCGGCGCCGGTGAAACTCGATCCGCTCGCCAACTGCACCGTGCCGGAGGAAGACGGTGCGGTGCACGGCGGCGAAGAGACCAAGCCCGGCCAAATGCAGGGCGACGAGGACATCTCGCCGAACGCGCCGCAGGGGGAAATTGAAGAAAAGATCAAACAACGCACTGTCCGGCCGCCGGACTGAAGCGGGGCGGAGGCGTCACGGCCGCTGACGGTCAGAGTTTGAGCCCAGGCAGAATCGGACTAAGAGGTTCTCAGTAGGGGGCAAACGTCATGGCACCAGGACCGGGCGAGCCGATTAAGAAGGGTCCGAACACGGGAAAGCCACCGGGTACTCCCACTAGGGATGCGCCAAAGCCGCAACCGACGACGCCAAAGCCGACGCCAAAAGGCAAGTAAGGCCCGCGCCCACCAGTCCGATAATTGGAGCGCTGATACCTGTCAGCGCGCCAATCTGGAAGTATCGTGCGTTCGACGCGATTGTCTTGTTGTTGGCGAGAATTTGGTCATTGAAGTGAGCCGCTTGCTGGCCAATCGCCTCCTCGGGCGGAGTGTTCGCATCGATATCGTCGTACCACTTCTCAGGCTCATTGCCCGGGACGTAGAAGTCCACTGGTAGCGTCGCGACGATGCACAGATACGCGGCGATCAAGAACGCAACAGCGCTGAATACACTTCCGACAACAAGGGGAAGATTGTGCTTGAAGGCGTCTCCGGTAGCGACCGCGCCTATGATGCCCGTCGCGGCCGCAACGTAGATACCTGCTAGAACGGTCGCGCGCTGGTCGGCGGACGTTGCGATCTGCACTTGAGCTGACAGCTTTGCTTCGCCATGGCGGCTCGCCTCCTTGATCAGCTCAAGGTTTTTTCCCTTCCAACTGCGACTAGTCATGGGTCACCTTGGCTGTATTGACGCGTCGGTCAATTCGCTCAATCCTGAGCGGGTCGAAAGGTAAGACGATGGTCCGGAAGGGCGATCCTATCAAGAAGCTGCATGGCGCGGGCTATAAGAGAAACCCGATTATGGCGCGCGCGAAGCCCAAGAAGCACCATGCGAAGATGAAAAAGGCGAAGAAAAAGAAGTGACTAGAGTATCGTGGCTAGCCTGATACTTGGGTTGCTCGGGGCGTTCGGCATTGGGACGCTCGTGACGTCCATCGCCAACAACTTCATGGCGCGACGAGCAACAACGAGTGATCGCTGGTATCAGGAAAAGCGCGAAGCGTACCTTGGTCTGTTAACTGCTCTTCACGAGGCGGCGGTGAATCCATCAGATAAGAACGCCAAGACCTATGCGCTTTGGCAAACGCGATGCAGTCTGTTCGGGTCACCGACGGTCTCGAAGTACGCGCAGCAAATGGTCGATACCAACGAAGGCCCTCGCGATGAACGAAGCGATGTTTTCAATAGACTCGTCGAAGCCATGAGAATGGATCTTCAGCGCTAGATTTCGACCAAACGTTCCTGCCTTTTTCCGAGCAATCCTCTTGTTCGGGAGTCGACGATTGATTCGGCCGGCGACCGCCTTTTGCGGCCACAAATCCTTGTTCTCAAAATTTGGAACGACTAAAGAACAAGATATCGTATATTTCAGTTCTATCAATACATTAGCCAGTGTCTTGCAAACTAGAACAAAACACGTACATTGCGAGTCACTTGGCGGCGGCTTGGGTTTTCCGGGGCGCTCTGAAATAAGGAGGCGGATCTCATGTCACAGGCGGCTTTGCGGGTGGTGGCGAAGGACGACAAGGACAATTCGGAGCGCAAGCGCGCGCTGGAAGCGGCGCTGAGCCAGATCGA
>DATEZM010000390.1:0-5304 GCA_035255625.1 Rhizomicrobium sp.
CGCCATCGACATCCACGAAGTAACGCCCATGCTCTCGCTCAGCGTTCCCCATCTCCTTGCCAAATGCGAAGAGGCTGTCCTCTCCGCCGAAGGATTCCTGGCGGCCGCAAAGGATTCGGTGGCCCGGCTCGTCACGGTCGATGGCAAGATGTCGGCCAAGGCGCTCGATCGCGAGCAACGCGCGACGCATGGCTTCGCGTGGTACGCCACATACGTCGAGGCGCTGCGCCAGATGGCGCGCTGGGGCCGAAGGCTGGAGCACGATAAGAAATTCGGCGACATCGAGCAGCTGTTGCTCCTGGCGGCCTTCGCCGAGTACCTGCCGCAGATGGCCGGTGGCATTTCGATGAGCCAGGCCGAGATCGCGCGGCCGTACAATCTTGGCATCGACGACGAGACGGTCGGTGCGTTCTGGACGCCGGCCATCGCTGAACTGGTGCAGACCGGCCAGCGTCCCGAAGTGCGCGCCGCGATCGCGGACTACATGGCCAAGCACGCCGGCGCGATGTTCATCGGCGATCCCGGTCTCGACGACACGATGGGCCTGATCCGCGAGCAGTTCTTCCGCTTCGCACAGGAGAAGGTCGCGCCCTTCGCGCATCAATGGCACCTGAAGGACGAACTCATTCCGCTCAGCGTCATCGACGAGTTGAGCGCGCTGGGTGTCTTCGGTTTGACCATTCCGGAAGCCTATGGCGGCGCGGGTCTTTCCAAGACCGCGATGTGCGTGGTGTCGGAGGAGCTGTCACGCGGCTATATCGGCGTCGGCTCGCTCGCGACGCGTTCGGAGATCGCGGCCGAGCTGATCCTGAGCGCCGGCACCAAGGATCAGCGCGATCACTGGCTGCCGCTGATCGCGAGCGGTGAAAAACTACCGACAGCGGTGTTCACCGAACCGTCCGGCGGATCGGATGTCGCGGCGCTGAAGACGCGCGCCGTACGCGACGGCGATGTCTACAAGATCTATGGCAACAAGACCTGGATCACCCATGCGGTGCGCGCCGACATGATGACGCTTCTGGTTCGCACCAATCCGGAGAAGCCCGGCTATCGCGGCCTGTCGATGTTCCTCGCCGAAAAGCCACGCGGCACGGAGAAAGAGATTTTTCCGGCCCCTGGAATGAGCGGCGGCGAGATCGGCGTGCTCGGCTATCGCGGCATGAAGGAATACGAGATCGGGTTCGACGGCTTCGAAGTGCCCGCGAAAGACCTTCTCGGCCGCGAGGAGGGCCAAGGCTTCAAGCAGCTGATGCAGACTTTCGAGGCGGCGCGCATCCAGACCGCGGCGCGCGCGGTCGGTGTCGCACTCTGCGCCATGGATCTGGGCGTGCGCTATGCGCTGGAGCGCCAGCAATTCGGCCAGCCTCTCATGGATTTCCCGCGCGTGCGCGACAAGCTGGCGCTGATGGCGGTCGAGATCACGATCACGCGGCAGCTTTCCTATTACGCGGCGCGCGAGAAGGACGAAGGGCGGCGCTGCGATCTGGAGGCCGGCATGGCCAAGCTGCTTGGCGCCCGCGTCGCCTGGGCCTGCGCCGACAATGCGCTTCAGATCCATGGCGGCAATGGCTTCGCGCTGGAATACCCGATCAGCCGCGTGCTGTGCGATGCGCGCATCCTCAACATCTTCGAGGGCGCGGCCGAGATACAGGCCAATGTCATCGCCCGGCGCCTGCTCGAAGACGGGACGAATTGAGCGCGCGCGAACCCAAACCGCGTTGGGACGAGGTGCCCGCCGCGTTGCGGGCCCAGATCGCAGAGATCGTGGGCGAACCGATCGCCGGCGGCGGGATCGCGTGGGGCGGCTATGGCCCGACCGCGAGCTTCGTTCTGACGACAGCGTCGGGCGCCAAGCATTTCTGCAAGGGCACCCACCCCGGCAACACGCCGGAAGGTCATAAGGCGGTGCTGCGCGAACGCGCCAACCTGCAGCGCTTTCCCGAGCTTCAGCGTTTCGGCGCTGCGTTTCGCGGTCTCGTCGAAGGCGAAGGCTGGCATCTCATGCTGCTGGAAGCGGTAGCGCGCGCGCAGGCCGTGCCGCCCTGGACGCCGCAGACCGTCGCGCGGACCATCGCGCTGATAACAGAATTCCATGCCGCGACACCGTTGCATGCGCAGGATGCTCTCAAGGACATCGTGATCGCCAACCTTCTCGGCAGGCACAACTGGCACAGCTTGGCCGAGTCGGCGGCGCGGGACCGCTTCGTGGCTCTGTTCGAGGATCAAGGCGCGGCCCAAGCGTGGTTGGATGCACATCTGGAAACACTCATCGCGTCGACCGCACGGGTGGCCGCCTGTGGCGGACCGCGCGGCTGGATCCACGGCGATATCCGCTCCGACAACCTGATCTTCGCAGAGGGCGGACGGTTGGTGCTGGTCGACTGGCCGCTGCTGTCTTATGGACCGCAGCTTCTCAATATCGCTTTCTTCCTGCCCAGCCTGGAAGGCGAAGGCGGCCCGCGCTGTGCCGATGCGCTGAAGCTCTATGAAGAGGCAGCGAGCATACACTTTTCGAACGACGACATCGCGCTGACAGTGGCGGCTGTCGCAGGTTTCTTCGCGGCGCGTGCCGGGGAGCCGGAGATGGCAGCGCTACCGAGGCTGCGCTGGATTCAGAAGTTGCAGCTCTTTCCGGCGCTCCGCTGGCTGGCGCAGAGTGCCGATATCGCGCCACCGCCGCTGCCACGCGACTTCACCGCGTGATACACAACTCCGGAAACGGGAGCCCACATGTCTGTCCACGCAATCGATAAGCTATTCGCAACCATCGCCGCCAGAAAGGGTAGCGATCCGGCAACGTCCTACACCGCCCGGCTGCTAGGCGAGGGTCCTGCGAAATGCGCCAAGAAGCTCGGCGAGGAAGCGGTGGAAGCGGCAATCGCGGGCGCCCTCAAGGACAAGCGCGGCCTCGCCGCGGAATCGGCGGACGTGCTTTATCATCTGCTCGTTCTGTGGGCCGCGTGCGGCATCACGCCGGATGACGTCTATCGCGCCCTCGCCGCGCGCGAAGGCCAGTCCGGGTTGGTCGAAAAGGCTTCGCGCAAGACGGCGCCGAAACTCACTCGCCGGCGTCTTCGGCCATCTGCTTGACGAGGTCGAGCACGCGCTTTCGCAGCTTCGAATCCTTGATCTTCATGAAGGCGAGGCTGAGCTGCAACCCTTCGCCGCTGGAGACGAACTCCATCACCGGCGGAGAGGCTTCACCCTCGGCAAATCCGCCGCCCGTCAGTTGTTGCGCGACGCCCTCGTAAAAATAGTCGATCGGCACGCCCAGGATACGAGAGACTTCGAACAGACGGCCCGCGCCGATCCGGTTCACCCCCTTCTCGTATTTTTGGACTTGTTGAAATGTCAGGCCGAGCAATTCGCCCAGCCGCTCCTGACTCATGCCGATCAGCATGCGGCGCAGGCGGACGCGATTGCCCACCTGTCCGTCGATCGGATTTGGTTGTTTCTTTGGCACGGTGACTACACAACGCTCCCGTTTCAATCCGGCGCCAACCAGCCGGCAGGTTAAAAAGGAAAAATCAATTCAATCACTTATGGTTGAACCCTACTTGCGAGAATGCGCCAAGGGAAGAGCGGCGCCGAGAACCAGCAACACAAAAAATAGCAGATCGCCGAAGCGCGCATAGGGCGTTGCCGGCAATGCGGCCGGCAGGCGCGAGTCGAGCGACCCCATACGGTTCAAACCGAGCTCGGCCACCGTACGGCCCTGCGAATCGATGACCGCGGAAATGCCGGTGTTGGCAGCGCGAACCAGAGGCAATCCTTCCTCGATTGCTCGCACGCGCGCAGCCAGCAAGTGCTGACGCGGACCGGCCCAAGGGCCGAACCATGAGTCATCTGTAATGTTCAGGAGCCACCCGGGCCTTGGCTCCGAGCCGGCAACCACCGCCGAAGGGAAGAGTATCTCGTAACAAATCAACGGGCTGGCAGGCGGCGCACCGGGAATCTGCATCGTATGGGGACCATCGCCCGAGGAGAAGCTCCCCGGAAAGCCGACGAGCTTGGTGATACCGAGCCGGATAAACAGCGACTCCGCCGGCAAGTATTCCCCGAATGGTACCAAATGGAATTTGTCATAGGTGCCGGCCAGCACGCCGCCTGACGCGAATACGTACAGACTGTTGAAAAACCGGCGGTCGCCATTAGAGGCAATCTCTTCGCGCTGATTGCCCGTAATAAGGGTGCGATGAGAATCCGTGAGTGCTGCGATCTGTTCGAGTGCTTCGGGACTTCGTTGCAGAAGTACGGGTGGCGCCGCTTCCGGCCAGACGATGACGTTGGGTGAACCGGGTCCGGTGCTCAATGCGATAAGCCGCTGCCAGTTGCGCCGGACAAGCCGCCGCACATATTTCTCGTCCTGAGGGATGTCGGGTTGCACCAGCCGAAGCTGCACGCCCGCGACAAAAGTCTGCGGCGTCGTTGCCAGTCGAATCGTGCCGCCGATCCAAAGCGCGGCGAACAACGCGGCGGCAGCGAAGGGAAGAGAGAGGCGAGGACGCCGTCCGAACAGCTCGGCCAACGAAAAGCCGAACAGCACTGTCAGGAGCGAAAGCCCGTAAGCACCATAGAGTGCTGTGCTCTCGAGGATGGCCAGCGACGCACCCCAGCCATAGGCCGGCAGATTCCAGGGCAGACCGGTCAGCACATGGCCGCGCAGCCACTCGCAAGCGGCGTAACACGCCGCGAGAATCAAAATGCGAGGCCAGCCATCGCGCCAGACATACATGGCCGCCGCACTGGCCAAAGCCGTGAAGAGCGCAAGGCCGCCGGGAAACAGAGTGGCGACGAAGGGTATGAGCCACGCATGCGCAATCGGATCGACCAGGAAAGGATAGAAGATCCAGTGCATGCCGGTGACGAACTGGCCGAAGCCGAAGCCCCAGCCGATGGCCGCGGCCCAGCGGATCGGTCGCGGCCGCGCCGCCGCACCATCGAGCAGCAGAACGAGCGCCGCGAGGCCCAGCAGCATCGCCGGAAAAATTTCCAGGGGTGCGAACCCGAGCGCATAGAAAGCGCCAGCGAGAATCGACGCCAGCAACAAGCGCCAGCCTGACAGCGCGCGAAGGTAGTCTCCGATGCGCGCCAAGACGGCGGTCACAAAGGATTTCCGTCGACCGGCCCGGCCGGGGCAACCGACGGCCGGCGAATGCGCAGGCGCTTCACCCGCCGGGGGTCGGCTTCCAGAACTTCGAACTGATAACCGGAAGGATCGGCGACGATTTCACCACGCTGCGGCACGCGGCCAAGCAGCGACACGACAAGGCCGCCCAGCGAATCGACGTGCTGATCGGCGTC
>DATEZM010000391.1:0-3526 GCA_035255625.1 Rhizomicrobium sp.
TGCCGATGGCGAGATTCCGAAGGTCGTCGCGCTTGGCCGCCAGATCGCCGAACGCATGCGCGCGGCCGGACAGGAGCCGCCAGCGCCGCAACGCCGCGGCTCGGCCGAATGGGCGAAAGCGCAGGCCAAGGTCGAGGCGGGGGAAAAGGCTAAGTAACGCGCGCATGGCCCGTCTGCGCCGGCGGGTGTTCTCATGCGGCGGCAGACGATTAGCCTTGCGCGCATGATCGACCATGTCTCCATTCCCGTCGGCGATTTCTCGCGCGCCGCTGCATTCTACGATGCAGTGCTGGCGACGCTGGGCCATCGCCGGATGAAGGAGCGCGATGGCGCAATTGGCTATGGCCCGATGCCGGATGGTCATGCGCCGGAGTTCTGGATTCATCGGCGCGAAGACAGCGGCGCGGCATCCGCCGGCATCGGCCTGCACATCAGCTTCCGCGCCAAGGACCGCGCTCAAGTGCATGCGTTCCACGCGACGGCGCTGAAGCTCGGCGCGAAGGACGCCGGCGCGCCGGGCGTGCGGCCGCACTACACGGCCGGATTTTACGGCGGCTTCGTGTTCGATCACGACGGCTTCAAGATCGAAGCTGTGGCCCGCGAAGCGCTGCCTTAGTCGTCGAACCGTTTCGCGCGCTGCTGCTTGGTCCGCGCATCACGCTTCTTGGACTCGATGCGGCGTTCCTTCGACGCGCGTGAGGGCCTCGTCGGCTTGCGCTTCTTCGGTACGAACGTAGCGCGGCGGATCAGCTCGGCGAGACGGGTGCGCGCGATCTCGCGGTTGCGGATCTGGTCGCGGCTCTCGCGCGCGGTGACGATCAGCACGCCGTCCTTGGTCAGGCGGTGACCGGCCAGCTTCAGCAGGCGCACGCGCGCATCGTCGGGGAGGCTCGGACTGTGCAGCACGTCGAAGCGCAGCTGCACCGCGCTCGCCACTTTGTTGACGTTCTGCCCGCCCGCGCCGGAGGAGAGGATGAAATGCTCTTCCAGTTCGGAGTCGGGGATTGAGATCGTGCTTGTGACTTTGAGGTCGCTGGCCATCGGGTTCACGCGGAGACGCGGAGTGCGCGGAGAATAGCACACCTCCGCGCACTCCGCGGCTCCGCGTTATCTATTTGCCCTGTGATGTCTCACTCATAGAGCGCAAAAGCTTTGACGCCGCAATCCGCGTACCAGCGTGCGACGAGTTTCGTCGTGCCCCAATCGCTTGGCTCTTCATTCGGCGCAGAGAGGCCCGGCAGTATCGCCATGAACTCATAGTAGACGTCTTTGCCGTCGTGATGGCGATCGGCGAGGAAGCTCAGCGTCATGCGATTGCCTGCGCCATCAGGGGCGGAATATTCCACATAGGGCAGGAACCAGGCTTGCCTGGGTTCGCCGTCCCAATCGCCACTGTTGCGTCTCATCTCCGCGCCCACCACGATATTGGTCACGCTGGGCGTCGTCCGCAGGACCTTCGCCATGCATTCGACGTTTTTCCGCAATGGCGGAGGAAGGTCCGCGAGGCTTTCGCCCCGCGCCATCGTCGACGTCATCGCGGCAACGAGGAGGCCCGTAACTAATGCGCCTATCGATTGAGCCATGATGGCGTTTCCCACCCCAAAACCAGTATAGCGCAAATCGTGGCGCCCACTGCGGGGAGATTAATTCACTCCGCGAATATCTTCTTCAGCTCGGTCTTCAATATCTTGCCGTTGGCGTTGCGGGGTAACGTTTCGGGCCAGAACACGACCTTCACCGGAACCTTGAACGCGGCAAGCTTGCCGGCTACGAACTGGCGCAGTTCCTCCTCCGTCGTATGCATGCCCGGCTTCAGATGCACCACCGCGCCGGGCTCTTCGCCGAGCTGCTTGTGCGGCACGGCAACCAGCGCCGCGTCCATCACGGCGGGGTGGTCGTAGAGCACGTTCTCGACCTCGATGCAGTAGATGTTCTCGCCGCCGCGGATCAGCATGTCCTTGGCGCGGTCGATGATGAAGCAGAAACCTTCCTCGTCGAGGCGCGCGAGATCGCCAGTGCGCACCCAGCCATCGACGAAGGTCTGCGCCGTCGCTTCGGGCTTGTTCCAATAGGCCTTGACGATGTTGGGCCCGCGCGCCCACAGCTCACCGACTTCGCCGATAGCAAGCTCGTGCGTGCCTTCGATGTCCATGATCTTCAGATCGCACACCGCGACGGGCGGGCCGCACGATGTCGGACGGTTCTCGTAATCCTCACCCGAATGTGTCGTGCAGGTGGCCGACGTCTCCGTCATGCCCCAGCCATTGCCGGCCGCGGATTTCGGCCAGTTGGTCTTGATCTGCTTGACCAGCTCGGGCGCCGAGGGCGCGCCGCCATAGGCCATCGCCTCGAGCGAAGAAAGATCGTATTTGTGCCGGTTGGGGTGCTCTAGGATCTGCCAGGCGATGGTGGGCACGCCGCCGGCGGAGTTGATCTTCTCTTTCTCGATCAGCTGCATCGCCTTCTCGGCATCGAAGCGGCGCATCAGCACGATCTTGCCGCCGCTGACCACGGTCGGTCCCAGCACGGCGAAGCAGCCCGTCGCGTGGAAGAACGGCACCGAGAGCAGCGTCGAACGCTGCGGCGCGTCGAGCGGATTGACGAACACCGGCGGCGCCTCGCCGCGGCGCAGGAAGCTGCGCGTCGCCGAAAATCCGGCCGCCATGATGTTGGACGTCATGTTGCGCTGGGTACCAAGCGCGCCCTTGGGCCGCCCCGTCGTGCCCGAAGTGTAGAGGATGGTCGCGTCGTCTTCCGCCTGCAGCTCGACCTTCGGCATCTCGCCCGGCGGCAGCCTGCCCCAGTCGTTGACGCGCCCGATCACGTCTTCGAGCCGCGACACGATGGTGTGCGGCAGATCGTCGGCATAGCGGCTGACGTAGATTTTCGTCAGCGCCGGGCAGTTCACCAGATGCTCGTTGATGCGCTCGAGCCGCTCGGAATCGACGAAGGCGATCTTGGTGCCGGAATCGACGAGGCCGTATTCGAGCTCGGGTCCCGTCCACCACGCGTTCAGCGGCGTGACGATCGCGCCGGCCAGCTCCGCGGCATAGAACGCCACCACCCATTCGGGCAGATTGCGCATGATGATGGCGACGCGGTCGCCTTTCTTGACGCCGTCCTTCTGCAGCTGCGCCGCGAGCTTGAGCGTGGCGCGGGCGAAGGTCTCATAGCTGCAGCGATCGTCTTCGTAGATCAGGAATTCGCGGTCGCCATACATTCGCCCTGCCAGGAAGACTTCCTTGTTGGTCGGCGGACAGTTCTTCCACACGCGGGTGGGAATGCCGCGGATCGGGATCGTCTCCATCTCGAAGCGGGCGCCCGGCGCGGTCAGCGCGGCGGTGGCGTCCTTGATCGACATGGCGGGCCAGTTGGGGGGAAGAGGCATGGTGCTGGGTACTCAATTCGAATTGCGATAGGACATTATTGTCATCCCCGCCGAGCGATGCAAAGCATCGCCAAGCCCATGCGGCGCTGAGACCGAAAAGCGCGCCTACCGCGGCAGGCGGCGGGCTTCGCGGAAGGT
>DATEZM010000392.1:0-14167 GCA_035255625.1 Rhizomicrobium sp.
CTCAAGCGGTTGTCCGCCACCTTCGCGCCCCATGGCTGGATCGTCGTCATGGCGGTCCCGTTCGATGACGACGACATGCCCTATGCCGCCTATTCGCGCATCGTCGACTACATGCTGCTGATGGCCTACGACCAGCACGACGACACCGGCCCGGCGGGCAGCATCGCCGCGCAGAACTGGTTCGAGACCACGCTGGACCAGCGCATGCGCGAACTGGCGCCCAGCCGGACGATCATCGCCATCGGCTCCTATGCCTACGATTGGAACGGCGATCAGGTTGACGATCTGTCGTTCGAGCAGGCCGTTGCTGCGGCACACGATTCCGAGGCGACCATCGACTTCGACGATGCCACCAACAATCCGCATCTCACCTATGTCGAGGACGATCAGACCACCCACAATGTCTGGTTCCTCGACGCCGTAACCGCCTACAATGAAATCCACGCTTCTGACATCTACCGGCCTGCCGGCTACGCCGTGTGGAAGTTGGGTTCGGAGGATCCGTCGATCTGGGATGTGATGGGCCGCGCCTATGGCGCCGGCGTTCCGGACGGATTGCGTCAGATCAATCTTCTCTCCGACATCGACTATGAGGGCGAAGGTGAATTTATTCACGTCGAGGCAGAACCGTCACCCGGCACGCGCAAGCTCGAGCTCGACTCTGCGAACGGCGATATCGATGACGAGACTTATACGTTGTTGCCGACCAATTTCGTGATCCGTCAGTTCGGTTATTCACCGGGCAAAATCTCGTTCACTTTCGACGACGGGCCCGACGGGGAATGGACGCCGCAGATCCTCGACATTCTGAAGGCCAAGCATGTCCATGCGACGTTCTTTGTGATCGGTAGCAACGCGGAGGCCCATCCCGATCTGATCCAGCGGATCGTGAAGGAAGGTCATGAGCTCGGTAACCACACCTACACACATCCCAATCTTGCCGACACGCCCTATCAGGCTGTGACGTTGGAGTTGAACGCGACGCAGCGGCTGATCCAGGCCCTGACGGGTCGCTCGCTCGTTCTGTTCCGTCCACCTTATCTCGGCGACGCCGAGCCGGATGACGATAGCGAGATCGTCCCGGTCGAGATCGCCCAGAGTCTGGGTTACATCACGCTCGGCGAGCATGACGATCCGATCGATTGGTCGATGCCGGGCGCTGACAAGATCGTCAGCCGTGCCCTTTACCAGCTCGACCATGCGCCCGCCGACGCGCGAGTGAACACTATCCTTCTGCATGACGCCGGCGGCGACCGGTCGCAAACCGTTGCGGCGCTGCCCACCTTGATCGATATGGTAAGGGCGCGCGGCTATCAGATCGTGCCGGCCTCGCAACTGATCGGGTTGACGCGCGACCAAGCGATGCCGCCGCTAGAGCCCACCATCTCGCTCCTGACGGACCGCGTAGTGTTTCTAACCGCGAGCTGGCTTGGCCGTGTCCTTTACTACGCGTTCCTCGCTGCGATCTGGCTTGGCGTCTCGCGACTCTTCTTCTTGGTGGGCCTGAGCCTGTGGAACGTACGGCGCGAGACGGACGCCGAGAAGACGAAGCTGGATGATGCGCTGCACGTCACCGTCATCGTTCCCGCCTACAACGAAGAAAAAGTCATCGTTGCGACGGTCGAACGTCTCCTGAAGAGCGACCGCGAGGATCTCGATGTCATCGTCGTTGACGATGGCTCGCAAGACAACACCTCGGCTGTTTTGCAGGCCGCGTTCGGCGAGAGTCAGCGCGTGACGCTGGTTCGTGTCGGCAATGGTGGCAAGGCGGCGGCGCTGAACGTCGGATTGGAGCTGGCGACCGGCGATATCCTCGTGGCACTCGACGCCGATACGCAATTTCAGCGTGACACAATTCCGCGCCTGGTCCGCTGGTTCGCCGACCCTGAGATTGGCGCCGTTGCAGGCAATGCGAAGGTTGGCAATCGCACCAATATGATCACGCGCTGGCAGGCGCTGGAATACATCGTGGCACAGAACCTGGAGCGCCGTGCGCTTGCCGCGCTTGGGACTCTGACCGTCATTCCCGGCGCCGTCGGTGCATGGCGCAAATCGGTCCTCAAGGAGATGGGCGGATTTCACTCCGACACGTTGGCGGAGGATCAGGACCTCACGATCGGCATACAGACGAAGGGCTATCGCGTACTCTTCGACTCCTCCGCCATAGCTTGGACCGAAGCGCCGTCCACATTCCGCGGGCTGGCGCGTCAGCGATTCCGCTGGGCATTCGGCACCCTGCAATGCCTGTGGAAATACCGCGGCATGACGTTCAACCCGCGTTACGGTGCGCTCGGCCTGTTCGCGCTGCCGCAGGTCTGGCTGTTTCAGATCGCGCTGACCGCGCTGGCACCTCTCGCTGATCTGCTCCTGATCTGGCAGCTGATCAGTCAGTGGATCGCATATGCGCAGCATGGCGCCGAGTTTAGCAATGCCGATCTCATTACGGTCGGCATCTACTATGTCGTCTTCGTGGTGGTCGACCTGCTGGCCGCTCTCTTCGGCTTCGTGATGGAGAAGGGTGAGCAATGGAGCCTGATCTGGTGGCTTCCGCTGCAGCGTTTCGGCTACCGCCAGCTCATGTACTACGTCGTGGTACGGTCGATTTCCGCCGCGATCCGCGGCGCCGTCGTCGGCTGGGGCAAACTCGAACGCACCGGCACGGTCAAGGCACAGAGTTAGCGCGGCGCGAAGAACGTGCGGTCGTCGTCCTTTCGCACCAGACGGTAGTGTTGATCGACAGCGCGACGGATGTTTTCCGTGAGGGGAAACGGCGACATCTCCTCGAACTGGATCATCCCGAAGCGCCTGGCGTCGATTGCAGAGACAAGGTCCGCGTCGCCGCGACGGCCTGCGCGATAGGCCTCGCCGATGTTGAAGACGTCGACCTCTGCATCCTTGCCCGCCCAATAGCAGAGCGACAGCATCTCGCAGATCGCCGGGCCGTGCGCCGTCCGCAGCAGCGCGATCTCGCCCTTCGCCGCGGCGCGCTCCTCAGCCATTGGGTGCATCCAGAAATCGCCGCTGCGCCAGTTGGTATCGAGACTCCACAGGCCTATTGCTAGCGGCACCGCGAAGACGATGGCTGCGGTGTCTTGTGCGGCAGAAATCCGGTTCATCAGAAGACCTGCACCAAGCGCCAGCGCAATATCGGCATCGAACATGGTATTGGCATCGACTCCCGCCCCGCCCGAAAAATATGCGCCGGCAATCGTGGCGATGGCGGCATAGATCGCGCACAACATCACGTGGCGGTCATGCCGCGCGATCGCGAATAGCGTGATGGTGCCCGCCAGCGGCACGGCGCTCCAAGCCAGCCAGGCTTTCATCGCGCTCACAATGTTCGCGAAGGAATAGGCCCGCGCAGTATCGATCACGTCGACCATGCTCGTCCCGAAGACTTCCCGAAACAGTCCAAGCCCGATCAGGACGAAGACAATACCGCTCACCGCAAAGGTGAAGGCCGACCGCCGATCGAGCAGGGCGAGCCAGGCCGCCAGTGCCAGCGGCAGGACGACCAGGTTGTGTTTGATGAAGAAGGCGATGGCGAACAGCAGCGCTGCTGCGACCATCGCGCGCGGCGTCTGCGGCTCGTGCAGCACAAGAACGAGACCACAAATCGCAATGGCGTGGCCGAGCATCTGCGGATCGTCCATGCCGGCATAGTCGCTCGTCAGCATGACGCCGGCGGTGAAGAACAGAGCCGCGAAAACCGCCTCGATCCGGTTACAGCCCATCCGGCGCGCCGCCAGCGCGATACCAAGCGCAACTGTGGCCAGCGCTGCCGTCGCCACGATTCGACCAGCGACAATCGCGTCACAGACGACCGTGGTGATCGCGCCCACGATATAAAAGGACAGCGGCGGATAGTTGTTGACCATCAGACTGCGCGCAGGCGGGTAGGGCGATCCCGTCGTCATTGCAGCATGCGTGAAATAGGCGTTCCAGCCTTCGTTTGGATCGAACGGAACATGAAGACCGATCACCGAAACGAGATGGATGCCGCCCAGCGCCACGCCAACGGCCAGCGCCAGGGCGAGGATGCGCAGCGCATGAGAATCGGCTTTCATCGGCGCGCGCAACTTTTGTCCGGCACGATGTCGTAGAGCGTGTAGAAGCTCCCCTCATGCCGCTTGCGCAGCATGACCGGCACTTGCGAATGCGGCCCCGCGCCAAAGATCACGACCGCTTCGTCGAAATGACATTGGAAGTGTCGCAGATAGGGAAAGACCTTGGCGTAATCTTCGTCCGCATCCATCCGCCCGGCGGCGAGATCGGCGAGTTCATCGATGTCCGGCGGCGAACCCTGTTGCGCGTTCGTGGCGGCGACGCTGTCATTTGGCGGCTTGACGTGAACGACGTGCTGGCCGGCGGTGGTGAACATCAAAGGCGTAAAAGCGCCGCGGTCGGTCGTCGCGAACTCCGCCATGTGCCAATAGGGCTGGTCGGCCGCCCAGCCGAGCGAGTCCCCGTCGAGCACCGTCAGCACGCGCCCGTTCCATGCGATGCCCGAGTCGTGTGTGCGGAACTCGGCATATTGTGCGTCGTATCGTTGCCAGTCCCACGCCAGGACGCCCGCGCCCGCCGCGAGAAGAACCAGTGTGGCCGCCGCGCTAATGGCGATCGCCCTCGGTGACGCCCTCCATTCCAGTGATGCAAAGGCGAGCGCACCCAGCACGGCGGGCAGGCGCAGATGAACGCCCCATCCACCGAGCGCCCACTCCGGAGCGAATAGCGTTGCAATAGCGAAGAACGCCAAGACGACCCGCATGCGGCGATGTACGACGGCGCGTCCGCTCGCTACCACCACCGCGAAGAGCGCGATCAGGGCAATCGTGAGCGGCAGGACGGGGCGGTCAAATCCAACCTGGATGGCCGCCTCGAAGCGGTCCCGCATCGTATCGATCAGGTCGAACGCGAAGTTGTTCGCGCCTGCCGCAGCCGGCTTGAGGAATACGAACGCCAGTGCGGCGGGAAGACAGAGCATTGCTGGCGCGAGCACGCGCCGCGCGAGCGACGGGAACGCAAACCGTTCATCGACGAGCGCCGGAAATTCGTAGCCAGCGATGGCCAGAAGCAGAACGGCCAGTGCGAACAGATGACTGAAATAGAGGAGCGCGAATGCCACCGCGAAGAGTGCGAGGCGGCTTGCGGTTCTGCGCTCCTCGGTCGCGATCCACGCGGCGAAGATAAGAAATGCGAGACCGACCGCGAAGGTATAGTTGAAAAAACCCCAGACGAAATTGGCGTTGTAGGCGAAGAATGCCGAGAGCAGTGCACCTGGGCCAATCCGGCCGAACAAGGCGCGCTGTATCAGTGCCGGTCCGATGACCCAGAGCACGACCGTGACCGTCAGAAGCAGCCGCGTCGCAGTTTCGAGCGGCATCACCCGCTCGAGCGGCGGCACCAATGTTTCGAAAGCGAGATTGGGCAACGCGGCCCATTGCACGGTGTAGTATTCGGACGGTTCGCCCGCGATCAGCGCGAAGCTTGCCAGATGCGCCGGATAGTCCGGCATGCCCGGCATGGTCACGCTCCACAGCGGTGCTGCGAGCAGCATGGCGGCGAGCCCGACCGTGAGCGGCCAAATGTAGTTGCTGCGCGACATGCTGGACTTGTTCTGGCGGCGCCCCGTGCCCGCTATAACGCGCGACGCTGCTTAATGGAAATCCCGCGATTTGGGCAGTACGCGGACATTGCGCGGATGGCGCGGACTGCGCGAATCCGGACGCTGATAGGCGATGTCCTCCAACCGTCCTTGAAAGGGTCGAACCGTGTCTTCTGACAGTCGGTCTAGCTCTTGGCTGCGGTCGAAAATCCGCTCCGCCACCAGATGCACCACGTTGTCGCTCTTCTGCACCTTGCCTTCGACCAGCAGGAGACGTGCGCCCATGATCTCGCGGCGGAATTTCTCCACCAGCGCGGGCCAGACGACGACATTGGTGATGCCCGTTTCGTCGCTCAACGTAATGAACACCACCCCGGCGTCGCCCGGCATCTGTCGCACCAGCACCACACCGGCGCAAGCGACGCGGCGTCCGTCACTTGTCGCCTCGACCTCGGCGCAGCTTTTGACCTTCTCGCCCGCGAACACGTCGCGCAGAAATTGCATCGGATAGCCCTTAAGCGACAGGCGCAGCGTCTGATAGTCGGCCAGCACATGCTCGCTGAGCGGCATCACGGGCAGGGGCGCGATGTCCTCCGCCGGCAATTCCTTCGTCCGCTGGGCCTCGAACAGGGGAAGCGTGTGGTGGTCCGGAATGCGGCGCACCGCCCACAACGCCTCGTGCCGGTCCATGCCGAAGGAGCGCAGCCCGTCGGCCTCGGCCAGCACCATCAGCGCCTTCTTCGGCAACTCGCTGCGGCGCACGAACTCGGCGAAGCTCGCATAGCCATAGCCACGATTCTCGACGATGGCGCGCGCCCAGTCTTCGCGGAAGCCGTCGATCTGGCGAAAACCGAGTCGCAGTGCGAGGTTGCTGTGGCGCTCCAGCGTATTGTCCCAGTCGCTGAAATTGGCATCGGGCGCGAACACCTCCACGCCGTGTTCGCGCGCGTCGCGCACGATCTCTGCCGGCGCATAGAAACCCATCGGCTGGGCGTTCAGCAGGGCGCAGCCGAAAGCCGCGGGATAATGGCATTTGATCCAGGCGGAAATGTAAACAAGCAGAGAGAAGCTTGCGGCATGACTTTCCGGAAAACCGTAAGAGCCGAAACCCTTGATCTGATTATAGCAGCTCTGTGCAAAGGCCAGCGCATAGCCGCGCTCCGTCATGCGGCTGATCATCAGTTCTTCAAATTGGCCGATAGTGCCGACGTTACGGAACGTCGCCATGGCACGGCGCAATCCGTTCGCTTCGGCCGGTGAGAATTTTGCTGCGACCATAACAAGCTTCATCGCTTGCTCCTGGAACAGCGGCACGCCTTTGGTCTTCTCCAGGACCTTAAAGAGCTCGTCAGCCGGACCGTGTTCGGGCGAAGGGGAGGGATATTGCACTTTTTCCACTCCGCTGCGCCGGCGCAGATAGGGATGCACCATGTCACCTTGGATCGGTCCGGGCCGCACGATCGCTACTTCAATGACGAGATCGTAGAACTTCCTCGGCCTGAGACGCGGCAGCATGTTCATTTGTGCCCGGCTTTCCACCTGGAATACGCCGATCGCATCCGCCTTGCACAGCATGTCGTACACTACTGGATCTTCGCGCGGCACGTTGACGAGATCGAAACGTTCGCTCTGATGTGTCACAATCAGGTCGAAGGCCTTGCGAATGCAGGTCAGCATGCCGAGCGCCAGCACGTCGACCTTCATTAGGCGCATCGTGTCGAGATCGTCCTTGTCCCATTCGATGAAGTAGCGGTCGTCCATCGCCGCGGGACCGATCGGCACCATGGTGTCAAGCGCGTCGTCAGTCAGTACGAAGCCACCAACATGCTGCGACAAATGCCGCGGAAATCCCATGATCTCGTTGGAGAAATGGACGGCGCGCGCGATGGCGAGGTTCTCGGGATCTAATTTCCCCTGCCGCACCTGGGAGTCCTTCAGCGCCGAGCCCCAGTTTCCCCATACGCTGCCGCCCATCGCGCTGGTGATGTCCTCGGAGAGGCCGAACACTTTTCCGACCTCGCGGATAGCGCTGCGCGGACGATAATGGATAACGGTCGCGGTCAGCGCGGCGCGATGATGGCCATAGCGCTCGTAGACATGCTGGATCACCTCCTCGCGACGCTCGTGCTCAAAATCGACGTCGATGTCGGGTGGCTCGTTGCGCTCGGCGGAGATGAAGCGTTCGAACAAAAGATCGATCTGGGTGGGATCCACTGCGGTGATGCCGATGGCATAGCAGACGGCCGAATTGGCGGCCGAGCCGCGACCCTGGCAGAGGATCTTCTTCTCGTTTGCGTACGCCACCATGTCGCGCACGGTCAGGAAATAGTGCGCGTAGTTCTGCTTGTCGATGATCGCGAGTTCTTTCTCCAGCGTCGCGTGCACCTTGTCCGGAATGCCGTCCGGATAGCGCCGCGTGGCACCCCCCCAGGTAAGATCGCGCAGATGGCCGATGGCGGTCTTACCCGGCGGCACCGGCTCGTGCGGGTAATTGTATTTGAGGTCGGAGAGTTTGAAATCGATGCGCTCCGCGAACCGCACCGTCTCTTCGATCGCCTCGGGACAGTCGCGAAACAGCCGCACCATTTCCACCGGCATCTTCAGATGCCGTTCCGCATTGGCTTCCAGCAGTCTGCCCGCCTTGTCGATGGTGACGTGCTCGCGGATGCAGGTGACGACGTCCTGCAATTCGCGCCGCTCATGATGGTGATAGAGGACGTCGTTCACTGTCAGCAGGGGCACGCGACTTGCGCGCGCCAACGCTTTGAGCCGGCCGAGGCGGCGTTTGTCGTCGCCATGATGCAGCATCGATGCCGCCAGCCACACCCGTCCGGGCGCCAAGGCATAAAGAGTGTCGAGCGTCGCCTTTGCGCCCGCGAACGAACCGCGCCCCGGCGGCATTACCGCGAACAGCAGGCCTACATGGCGCTGATGTTCGTCCTCCGGATTATGCTTTTCCGTCAGATCGCTCAGGAACAGCGTGCATTCGCCCTTGGTCGCGCGCTTCTCTCCTTTCGGCACGCGCAGCTTTCCCGCCGACAGCAATTGGCAGAGCCGGCCATACGCCGCGCGGTCAGTCGGATAGGCGAGGATGTCCGGCGTGCTGTCGGCGAATACCAGCCGCGCGCCGATCAGGAGCTTGGGTTTCTTCGCCGTCAAACGCGGATCCTGAAAGGCGGCGTAGGCGCGGACCACGCCGGCCAGCGTGTTGCGGTCGGCGATGCCGATCGCCGCATAGCCATAGGCATAAGCCGTGAGCATCAACTCCTCCGGCCGCGATGCACCACGCAGGAAGGAGAAGTTCGATGTCACCGCGATCTCGGCATAAGGTGGCTGATCCGCGAGGGCTTCGACTGCTTCCTCTTTCGGCTGCGGTTTGGGGGCGCGCTTGTCGCGCACGGCTTTCTCCATTTTCATGCGAACAGCCCGTGCACATACCAGCGCGGGGCGAAGGGTTCGCGGTTGAACAATCCGTCGCGATAGAGCCAGAAACGTCGGCCCGCCTCGTCCTCGACGCGGAAATAGTCGCGTGTCGGTTGCGGATTCTGGTGTTGCCACCATTCCATCGCGATGCGCTCGGGCCCTTCGGCATGTGCGACGGCGTGCAGCACGCGGCGCCAGCGGAAACGCACAGGCGGTCCATCTGGCACCTGCGCCATGACATCGATGAGCTCCGGCTTGTCGAACATGCGCAGTGGTCGGCGCGGCGCCTCGCCGGCGAGTTGGGGTTCGAAGACGATCTTCGTTTCCGGCGCATGTTGTACCGGCACAGCGACGCCGGCGGCTTCGGGGATATGGGTGTCCTGCGCCTGAAAGCTCAGCACGCGATGCGAACCGAAACGTGCCGCGAGCCGGTCGACCAGGAAGGCGATCTCCTTGTCTTCGTCGGGCCGCGCCTCCAGCCCGACACTTTCAGGCACCAGCCTTTCGATATGAAGGGCGGAAAGCCGGACGAGGTCGAAGCCGAAGCCGGGATCGAGCGGGTCGGCGAGCGCGTCCAGCCTTGTGTGGAACAGTCTGGCAATGGTTTCCGGCTCGCGCAGTGGTCGCGCGGTTTCAAGCGCGATATGGCGAACAATGCCGTCGGTGCGGAAGAAGGAAGCTTCAAGAAAGCGTGCGCCCTGACCGCGCTCTTCCAGCACGCCGCACAGCGAACGTGCCAGTGACAGGATGGAATCTGCTACGAAGTCCTGGGACGTTACCGGTTCGGCGAAACGGTGTTCCACCATCAGATCGGGCAGGATGCGGCGCGGGCTGATCGGCTGTTCGCCGAGGCCCAATGCGCGGTCGAGCTTGAACACGAAGGCCTTGCCGAAACGCGCATTGAGTTCGCCGCGGCCGCGTCCGGCCACCTGCGAGACGGTCTTGAGGCCCGCGCGCCTGAGCGCATGGGTGTCGCGTGGCTCGAGGTCGAGCGCGGCAACGGGCAAGAAGGCGGTGGCTTTTGCCTCCTCGCCAGCCGCTGCGATGGTGCCATCGGCATAGCGGGCAAGGGCACGGGCCGCCGCCGCAGTGCCAGCCAGCGCGCTTCGCACCGTAAAGCCCTGAGCGGCGATCTTCGCGCGTATTTGCGCCAGCGCCTTTTCTTCTCCGCCCAAGAGATGAGTCGCGCCGGTGACATCCAGCAGCAGGCCGTCGACGCCATTGATGGCGACGAAAGGCGTGAAGCGGTCGCACCAGTCGGCGATCTGGCCGAGCAGTTTGGCATCCGCCGCCGGATCGGCCTCCAGCACGTCGAGCGCGCGCACCATCGCCCGCGCGCTGGCAAGCGCCATACCCGGATGAAGTTTCAGCTTCGCGGCGTTCGCGTCGACCGCGTAGAGAATGCGCGCATTGCTGTTGCGAATCGAAACGACCAGCGGCGCCTCATCCGGTGCGCCTTTGCGGCGGCGCGAAAGCCGGTCGGTCGGAAGTCTGGGAAACCACAGCGCCAGGATGCGCCGCCTGTTCGTCAAGCCCGCGGAAAGCGCTATCGTCACAACACCACTCCATCATCCAACGTCCGGTCTCTCCTTGCCGGTTGCGCGTCAATTGCGCGTCGAAGCGCGGACTTCCCCAATCGTCTGTTCCAGCCGAGCGGGCGCTGCGCACCAGCCAGCGGGTCTGCGCTGCGCTCGGCTCGATCTCCGCCTCGCTGCGCAGAAGGAACGCCGTGACACCTTTCGCCTGTGCGCCGAGCACTAGCCGGCGTGACGCGACGAGATCGAGGATTTTTGGATTGCCCGGAATCTCCACGATCACCGCGCCCAGCGCCGGACAGCAAAGCGCATCGGCGCTCGCGCGCAGGGCGTCGGTCGCATTGGCGGCGCGCAACAGAAGGACCGCGCTGGGGTCGATACCGAATTCCGCCAGCCCGGTCGCCGAGACCTGTCCGTGTTCGAGCGCGGAATAATCCTGCACGATCCACAGCAACCGCTTCGGCCCTGCGGCCCGTCGTGCCAGAGCCGCCGCGAAACCGGATCCTGCCGCATCGGCGGCGAAGACTTCGTGCAGGTTGCCGCGCAGCAGTCCGCCGCGGAGTGCCCGGTCGGCGCCGGCATGGCCCAGCGGCGTGCGGCTCCGCTCTTCTCCCAGAATGGGGGTCAGAAGCTGCCGCGCATCGGCCAAGGCATGAGGATTTCTGGACATTGTTCACTCTTTGTTCTAGAGTGTGGGGCGATTGGTCAGGAGTCAATGTCGGGTTGAAAATATTGCGATCTCAGGTGGGAATCCCGGGCGGTGAAATAAGGCAAAACCATACCCCCTCCCCGAATAAGGCAGGTTCAAATGTACACAGGTTAAATGATTTCAATGGCTTAGTTGGAAGGAACGCCGCCTGGAGCGTCGAGAAGTGCCGACTATTGCGCTGCTCGCGCCGCCTGGCGTCGGGCGAGGCAGATCGTCCGGAAACCCTCCGCGCTGTAGCGGACCAGCCGGGGCTCGATCGCCTCGAAATCCTCGGACCGGCAGAGCCCGCCGGACAGGTTCTCGATCGAGCCGTTGGCCGCATTCACCAGCATCAGCGAACCGGAGAAGAAGTGATAGCTCCAGTACAAATCCGCCTCGTCGGCATCCGGCAGCGCGCGCTGCAAAAGGCCAATGAAGCGCTTGAGGACCGGGTCGAATTTTTTGGCAAAAATCTCTGCGAGTTCGGTGCTGTCGAGATGGGTGACGAAGGCGCAGAAATTCCGCCAACCTTGGCCGCCCTGGCGATTCAGGCTGAACATCGGCCGCAGATAAGCCGCGATGATGCCCTCCACTGTGAGGGCATCGCCGGCTTCCGCTTCATGGCGGTCCATCTCGAGCATGCGCTCGGAATTCAGCACGTCGCAACGCCGCGCGAAGACGGCATCGAACACGCCGCGCTTGGATTCGAAATAATAATGCAGCAGAGCGGTGTCGACATTCGCCAACTCGGCGATTTCGCGCATCGTCACGCCATAGATGCCGTGCCGGGCGAAAAGCTCTTCCGCCGCGTCCAGGATCCGCTCGCTGGTCGCCATACTTCTTTGCGTGCGCTTCGACGATTTGTCATCCGGCAAGGCGCGACGAAAAGGGCGGCGGCCCTTACGCGCCGCGCGCTCACGCTCTCTACGCCCCGTAACAGGGGCAACTCCCTGCATAATCGCGCCCCCCAAAAGGAACGACTACCGTTGTTATCGTTGTCATTAAGCTTACATGAAACACTTCCGATCAAAAGCCCTCGTCGCTCGGCGCATCGCGAATTTCTGGTAAGAATCCAGGTACCCCGGTGCATCGGCGCCCAGTTCACATTGCGGCGCAGCAAGACAGGACATAAGCGATTGAGCCCTGCCAACCCGAAGGCGAACTTGGCGACGGAACCTATGCCGGTCACAGCATGACCAAGCCGATTAATGTTCTCTTCATCACGGCCGACCAATGGCGGGCCGAGTGCTTGTCTATCTTGGGTCACCCCATGGTGCGCACACCGAACCTCGATGCCTTGGCGTGCGACGGCGTGCTGTTCGCCCGCCACTTCGCCAATGCCGTTCCTTGCGGTCCGTCGCGAACTTCGCTGCACACCGGCATGTACCTGCAGAACCACCGCTCCGGCACCAACGGCACGCCGCTCGACGCCCGTCACACCAACTGGGCCAAGGAAGCGGCAGCCATCGGTCATGACCCGGTACTGTTCGGATACACCGACACCAGCCTCGATCCCCGCGAGTTGGACGACGACGATCCTTGGCTGCGTACCTATGAAGGACCGTTGCCCGGCATCCGACCCTTGGTTCTGATGGGAGAAACCCCGTTCCCCTGGACCGACTTCCTGCGCGCCAAGGGTCTCGAGGTGCCGGAGCCCATTGCGCGAGCCTATTCCCATCGGGCCCCCGGGCCCGACTACGAACACGGCGCGCCCGTCCCCAAGCCACTTGCTTATGCCGCTGCCGACGATGACACGAACTTCCTTGTCGACCGCTGCATCGATTACGTCCGCGCCGCCAAGGGCCCGTTTATCGCGCATCTGTCGATCTTGCGGCCGCACCCACCCTTCGTTGCGTCCGAACCCTACAACGCGATGTACGATCCGGCGTCCGTTCCGGGCTTCTCGCGTCTCGCTACGCCAGACGATGAGGCCGCGCAGCATCCATGGCTTGCGCATCAGCTGTCACGCCGCCATTTCCGCGCCAGCGCCGACGAGAAAAAATTGCGACGCATGAAAGCCGTCTATTACGGACTGATGAGCGAAGTGGACGCCGCCCTCGGCCGCCTTTTCGGATTTCTGAAGCAGACGGGACGGTGGGACGACACGCTCGTCGTCTTCACGTCCGATCATGGCGAACAGATGGGCGATCACTGGCTCCTTGGGAAGTGCGGCTATTTCGACGCGTCGTACCGCATTCCCCTGATCATTCGCGATCCGCGTCATGGGGCCGATAGTGCTCGCGGCACTGTCGTTGACTGCTTCACGGAAAATGTCGACATCATGCCGACGATGCTGGAGGCAATCGGCGCCGCGATTCCGCTGCAATGTGACGGGGTCTCGTTGCGGCCGTTCGTGGAAGGACGTGGTGCTCCTGCCAATTGGCGCAGCGAAGCGCATTGGGAATTCGACTTTAGAGATCCCACTGACGACACTGCCGAACGCGAGCTCTCATTGACGCTGCACCAATGCACGATGAACATCATTCGTGGGACGCAGTACAAATACGTCCACTTCACGAAGCTGCCACCGCTCCTGTTCGACTTGGAAAAGGATCCCGGCGAGTTCGTCAACCGCGCGACCGATCCGGCCTATTTGCCGGTGATGTTGGAATGCGCCCAGAAACTTCTTTCCTGGCGCATGAACCATGACGAACAGACGCTGACACATATATCTCTTGGGCCTGACGGGCCGGTCGCGCGGCCTTCGCTTCGGTACTGACTCGTCTCGGGCTAGCGCGGACCTCCGAATTGCGCTAGCAAAATTGTGGCGCGGAACGGAGTTTCCTTGGACTCGCTCGAAGACATCGATGGCGTCCTGCCGGTCAATCAGGCGCGCAGCCGGGACGCCCGCGACCGCCTGCTGGCCGCCGGCGAACGTGTCTTCGCCAGGCTGGGCTACGATGCTGCGCATGTCAG
>DATEZM010000393.1:0-17965 GCA_035255625.1 Rhizomicrobium sp.
TGCGCCGCCGGGCAAGACCGAGCATCAGGTGTTGAAACTCGCCTACCGCGCCGGCGATGACTACGGCGTCACGGCGGTGCGCGCCATCATAACCCCGCACGGCAGGCGCGGCAGAGCACTGGTCGTCGAACTTTCGCTGCCCGCCTCCGCGAAGGACGTCAGCGAGACGGCCTATGAAGACCTGACGGCGCATCCCTATGCCGGGCTCGACGTCGATATCGTGCTGCAGGCAATCGACGGCGCGGGTCAGACCGCCGAGACCAAGCCGGTAACATACCGCCTGCCAGCACGGGTGTTCACCAATCCGCTCGCCCGCGCCCTGATCGAGCAGCGGCAGAATCTCGCGACCAGCGTCGACGAGCCTGACCGCAAGCGCGTGGTGCGGATGCTCGATGCACTCACGATCGCGCCGCAACTCTTCTATGCGGATCAGTCTGGCGTCTACACTGCCATCCGCGCAGCGCGCTGGGGGCTCGCCAACGCCGCGCACACCGAAGAAGTCGAGCATGTTCAAAACCTCCTTTGGGACATCGCTGCGGGACTCGAGCGCGGCGGCATGCTGTCAGCGGCCGAGGATCTGCGGCGGCTGCAGGCGATGCTCGCCCAGGCGCTGGCACAGGGTGCACCGCAGGATGTGATCGACGAACTACTGCAGCGCTACAACGAGGCCATGCAGCGCTACATGCAGGCGCTCGCCGCCAACCCGCAAGCCGATGTCGGCCCGCCGCCGCCGGGCACGAAAGTGCTGAGCGAGCAGGATCTGCAGGCGCTTCTAAAGGCGATCCAGCAACTCGCCCAGAGCGGCGCGCGCGACCAGGCCCAGCAGATGCTGGCCCTCCTGCAGAACATGCTCGAGAACCTTCGCCTCAGCGGCGGTGCTGGAACAGGCGGCGGGCCGCAATCCCCTCAGAACAAGGCACTCAGCGACGCCATCCACGGGCTCGGCGACCTGATGGGCCGACAACGGGCGCTACTGGACAAGACGTTCAAGGGCCGCCAAGGCGAACACACTGACCCGAAGGCGCTTCAGAAGGAACAAGGCGACATACAGAAGGATCTCGGCGATATCACCAAGGGGCTGGGCGGCCAGAACATCCCGACGCCCAGCGAACTTGGGCGTGCCGGCAATTCCATGGGCCAGTCTCAGCAGGAGCTCGGCTCCAAAGATTTCAATGGATCGAGTGTCGATCAGAAAAATGCGCTGGACGCCATGCGCAGCGGCGCACTCGATCTCGCTAACCGGCTGATGAAGCAGATGGGCCAGGACAGCCGTGGTGGCGAGGCCGATCCACTTGGCCGCAACAGCAATGGCACGTCCTTCGGCAATGACGTCAAGGTTCCAGGCGCCTCGCAACTCCAGCGCGCCCGCGACATTCTGATGGAATTGCGACGCCGCGCCGCCGAGCGCGGTCGGCCCCAGCAGGAGCTGGACTATATCGACCGGCTGCTGAAGCAGTTCTGAGCACGGCTGCCGTTCACTCGCCTTCCTGAGCGAAGCGCACCTCGATATCGTGCGTCCCAGCCGGCGGACTCGACAAGCGGGTACGGAATTTGGCCGAGGCGCCAGGCTTCAACGTGGAGACGCCAGGCACAAAGGTCCAGTGGTAGAGTTCGTGGCGATCCATGTCGAACAATCCGACCCGCACCAGAGGCACGTTAAGCTCGTGATTGCTACGATTGACGATGCGCCCGGTAACAGCGAGCACCTGCTGGCCGTCCTCGGTCCGGATATGCTGCGCCACGTCGGCAAAATCGATGCCGCGTGGATTCACCGGCAGGCCAGTGGCGGCATAGAATGACGAAGTCTGCGGCAGCCAAGTGGCGATATTGTCCCTGAAATTCACCGCCGCCCAGCCGATCACCAGCACCAATCCGATAAGCAGCATCCAGCCCCCGGCCACCGCGATCCCGCCCAGGGTGGCGGCGGCGCGATGCGCCGGAGCGGGCGCAGGCTCGTCCACCGTGGCTGCCGCTGAGGGCGCAAAGGCCGCGACGCGCGGCTGGCTGGCAATGCCCACAGGTTCTGGCGGAGAAGGCGTCGCGGTGAGGACCGGCTCCCGCACGAAAGTCTCGGCTTCCGGATCGGGCTCGGGCGCCGGCCCGATCTGATGCCAGACCGTGCCGCATTTGGCACAGCGCACATTGCGGCCATCCGACGGAAACTTGGCCGCATCCGCCTGGTAGCGCGTGGCACATTGTGGACAGGTCAGAATCATACGAAGGAGTGTCTCCGGTTGAGACAAAACTAGCTTTATGGGCAGAGCCCTCGCAAGGCGCGAGCCCCGCCGATATGGTCCAAGCTCATGGTTCGCTTCGAAAATGTCGGGATGCGCTACAGTTCAGGACCGGAAGTCCTGCGCGACGTCACCTTCCTGCTGGAAGCGGGCTCGTTCACCTTTCTGACGGGCCTGTCAGGCGCAGGCAAAACGACGCTTCTGAAGCTCATCTATCTCGCCGAGCCGCCATCGCGGGGTTTGATCACCTTGTTCGGCAACGACATGGCGACGGCGCGGCGCGTGGACTTCCCGGCGATCCGCCGCCGGATCGGCGTGGTGTTCCAGGATTTCCGCCTGCTGCCGCATCTCTCGGCCTTCGACAACGTCGCGCTGCCGTTACGCCTGGCAGGGCGCCACGAGGGCGAATACGAACACGATGTCGAGGAATTGCTGTCCTGGGTAGGGCTCGGCGACCGCATGAATGCCAAGCCCGCGACACTTTCAGGAGGCGAGCAGCAGCGCATCGCCATTGCGCGCGCGGTAGTGGCACGGCCGGATCTTCTGATCGCCGACGAGCCGACAGGCAATGTCGATCCAGAAATCGGCGCACGCCTGATCCGGCTGTTCGGCGAGTTGAACCGGCTCGGCACCACGATCCTCATCGCCACGCATGATCGCGCCCTGATCGAGAGCACCAAGGCGCGCGAGATGCGGCTGGTCGATGGCCGTCTCGTCGAACTGCGTACGGTGCGGACATGAGCCGCCGCGCCGGACGGCTACTGCCGCGTGAGAAGGGCGCCGCGCCACTCGACATCGTCATCGGCGTGATGGCATTTCTGGCGGCGCTGGCGCTTGGCGCGTCGCTGGTAGCGGAGCGCGCATCGGCCGGCTGGCGCGCCGGACTATCCGACCGTTTGACGGTACAGATTTTGGTACCGTCACAAGGCGATGTGACGGCGTCATTGGCGCGGGAGACCGACACGGCACTCGCCGTATTGCGCGCGACGCAAGGCATCGCACATGCCGCCCCGCTTTCGGAGCAGGAGATGCAGAACCTCGTGGAACCTTGGCTTGGCAGGGGAGCCCTGGTGGCGGAATTGCCGCTGCCGAAGCTGGTCGATGCGACTATCGCGCCGGGCGCGAGGATCGATCTGGTTGGCCTCGCGGCACGGTTGAAGGCAGCGGCGCCCGACGCACAGCTCGACGATCACGGCCATTGGATCGCGCGGCTGAAGGGACTCGCCGACACCATCGTATGGAGCGCTTATGGCATCCTTATGCTGATCGCGGTGGCGACCGCCTCGATCGTCGCCTTCGCGACGCGTGCCGGACTGGAAGCACAGCACGAGATGGTTCAACTTCTGCATCAGATGGGCGCACATGCGGGCTTCATTGCCCGCGCCTTCGAACGCCATTATGCGCTCGCCGCACTTGGCGCGAGCGCTGCCGGCGCCGCAGTCGCAGCGCTGCTCTTCCTCGCCGCCGGCGGGCTGGAATTCGCGGGTGTCGAGGCGGTTCCGTTCCTGCCACCCATCGCACTGAAGCTCAGCGAGGCGGCATTGCTCGCTGCGGTTCCGGCCATTGCGACACTGATCGCATGGGCAACAGCGAGGCTCTCTGTGCTGGCCGCAGTGCGGGAAATCTATTGAACCTTGCCCGCATTTTGCCCGGATCTGCACCTAATCGTATCTTAAACCGATCGAAGCAGAATCATGACAATGAGAGCCCTGACGATCCTCGGCGTGCTGGTCGCGATTTATCTCGCGGGCTTCCTGCTGTTCGTAGCGACGCTGCCGGAGCGACCGACACAGAAGCTCAAGGCAGATGGCATCGTGGCCCTTACGGGCGGCGATGCGCGCGTCGACGCGGCAGTCGCCCTGTTCGAGGGCGGCGAAGGAAAGCGGCTCCTGATCTCCGGCGTCAACAAGGTTTCGAGCAAGCAGGAGCTGAAGCAGATTGCCAATGGCGGGAGGCGCTTCGATTGCTGCGCAGATATCGGCTATGCCGCGGAGGACACCTACGGCAACGCCGAAGAAACGGCGGCATGGACGACAAAACACCACTTCAAGAGCCTGATCGTCGTTACCGCGAGCTATCACATGCCGCGCAGCCTGAGGCTATTCCACGCCCTGATGCCCGGCGTGAAGCTGATCGCCTATCCGGTCGAGCCGGCCGGCGTCGATATGAGAGAATGGTGGCGGCCCGGCACACTGCACCTGCTGCACAACGAATATCTGAAATATGTCGCAAGCCTAGTGATGACCGCGGTTGACCACAAGTCCGCGCCCGTCAAGGCTTGAAACTCAAGCCCCGAACGATTCTCCTTCGCACATGACGATCCTTCGCTCGACGATCTTCATCGTCTGGTTCGCAGCTGCCACAGCCGTCATGGCGGTCGCGTTCCTACCGGCGCTGTTGCTGCCGCGCCGGCTGACCGTGTGGATGGCACGGCGCTGGGTTGCGATCATCTTCTGGGGCCTCAACGTCTTTGCGGGACTCGGTTTCGAGGTGCGCGGCACGCCACCTTCGAGCGGCGTTCTCGTTGCGCTCAAGCATATGAGCATGTGGGAGACGATGGCGATTTATCTGCTGCTCAACGATCCAGCCATCGTGCTCAAGAAGAGTCTGCAATATGTGCCGTTCTACGGCTGGTACATCACAAAGGCGCGCATGATCGCCATCGACCGCGAGGGCAAGGCGCATGCCTTGCGCAAGATGGCGGGTGACGCGCGCGCCGAATTGGCGAGGGGACGCAGCATTGCAATCTTTCCCGAAGGCACGCGCGTGAAGGCGGGTGCGCCGCCCGCCTACAAGCCGGGCGTGGCGGCACTTTACGGCCAGCTCGGCGTGGCCTGCGTGCCGGTGGCGCTGAACTCAGGTCTGTTTTGGACGGGCCCGGTCGGATTCCTGAAGAAGAAGGGAACGATCGTGATCGAATTCCTCGATCCCATAGCGCCGGGTTTGCGTCGTCATGAATTCATGACGCGGCTGGAGTCGGCAATCGAAACAAAAACCAACACGCTGATCGCAGAGGGCCGCGCTCAGCTTGCGCGGCGCAGCGCGCCCTGAATCAGCAAGAGAACGGCGTCGGCCATCAGATCGGCCGCTGAATCGTAGAACGGCCTGCGCGGACTTCGGTCCGCGCAGGTCACATATGGGAACGAAACAGGAACTTTCCTTGACTTTAACCGCCTGAGGCGTTAGCTGTGTGACCCGCTTTGTCGGGGTAGTTCGGCGAGGCCATGAGCGATATTTCCCGCCAAATCTGGGACATGAAATACCGGCTGAAGCAACCGGACGGCACGCCCGTGGACGCCGATTTCGCCGCCACCTGGGCCCGCGTCGCTCTGGCTGCAGCCGCCGCTGAAGCACCGGAGAAGCGCGCCGAGCAGGCACTGGCTTTTGCCCGAGCGCTGGCCGGCCAGCGCTTCCTGCCCGCCGGACGCATCCTGGCAGGCGCCGGCACGGACCGCAGCGTGACGCTCTTCAACTGCTTTGTGATGGGCACCGTCGAGGATTCGATGGACGGCATCTTCTCCGCCGTGCGCGAAGCGGCCCTGACGCTGCAGCAGGGCGGCGGTATCGGCTACGATTTTTCGACACTGAGACCCAAAGGCGCGGCGGTAAAAGGCGTGGGTGCCGATGCGTCAGGTCCCGTCTCCTTCATGGAGGTGTGGGATTCCATGTGCCGCACCATCATGTCGGCGGGCAGCCGCCGCGGCGCGATGATGGCGACGCTCGCCTGCGATCATCCCGACATCGAGACCTTCATCGACGCCAAGCGCGAGCCGGGCCGGCTGACCAATTTCAACCTCTCTGTCCTGGTGAGCGACGCGTATATGGACGCGGTGAAGGCCGACGCGCATTGGGATCTCAAATTCGGCGACAAAGTCTATCGCACGGTTCGGGCACGCGAACTGTGGGACCGCATCATGCGCGCCACCTATGAGACCGCCGAGCCCGGCGTGATCTTCATCGATCGCATCAACGAAGAGAACAATCTGGGCTATTGCGAAACCATCCGTGCGACGAATCCGTGCGGCGAGCAACCGCTGCCGCCCTATGGCGCTTGTCTGCTTGGTTCGATCAATCTCGCCAAACTGGTCAAGCTCCCCTTCGAGGAAGGCGCGCGCCTCAACATCGAAGAATTGACGCGGCTGACGCGCGTGGCTGTTCGCCTGCTCGACAATGTGATCGACGTGTCGCGGTTTCCCTTGCCCGAACAGCGGGCCGAGGCGATGGCCAAGCGGCGTATCGGGCTTGGCGTCACCGGCCTTGCTGATGCGCTGATCTTCTGCCGGACGCGTTATGGCTCGCCGGAGAGCGTAGCGCTGATCGACGCCTGGCTTTCGGCGCTCAGTGACGCGGCCTATCTCGCCTCTGCCGAACTCGCAGCGGAGAAAGGCGCCTTCCCGCTGTTCGACGCACATGAATTCCTCAACCGGCCCTTCACGCTGCGTCTGCCGCAGGATGTGCGCAGCGCGATTGCCAAATACGGCATCCGCAACGGGCTTCTGACCTCCATCGCTCCCACCGGAACGATCTCCCTGTTCGCCGGAAACGTGTCGAGCGGCATCGAACCGGTGTTTGCCTATTCCTATGCGCGCCGCGTGCTGCAGGCCGATGGTACGCACACGACCGAGACGGTCGAAGACTATGCCCACCGCGCCTTTCGCACTCGCTTCGGCACCGAGGCGGCGCTGCCCGACTATTTCGTCAACGCCCAGACCCTCTCGCCCGAAGACCATCTCGCGGTCCAAGCGGCGGCGCAGCGGCACATCGACAGCTCCATCTCCAAGACCATCAACGTGCCAGCCGGGATCTCGTTCGAGGCATTCAAGGACGTCTACACCCGCGCCTATGAGCTCGGCTGCAAGGGCTGCACGACCTATCGGCCGAACGCGGTGACTGGCGCCGTGCTGGAGACCGCCCCGCCACAAGTGGAAGCACCGGAAGAAGCCGTGCCGCCGCCACGGCCGCGCGAGACCTCCGGCGGCGTCGTTTATATGACCCGACCACTCGACCGGCCAGAAGTCCTGATCGGCCAGACCTACAAGATCAAATGGTTGGACACAGACCACGCCTTCTACATCACGGTGAATGACATCGAGAAAGACGGGCGGCGGCGTCCCTTCGAAGTGTTCATAAATTCCAAGAACATGGAAGCCTATGCCTGGGCACTGGCGCTGACACGGATGATCTCGGCGGTATTCCGTCGCGGCGGCGACGTTTCCTTCGTTGTAGAGGAGCTGAAGGCGATCTTCGATCCGCGCGGCGGGCAATGGAGCGGCGACCGCTATGTGCCCTCGTTGATGGCAGCGATTGGCGAAGTCCTGGAAAAACACATGATCGATATCGGTTTCATAGCGCCGCCGTCCGGCGTGCTGGTGCCGAGCGAACGGCGCGCCGTGGCGGTGGCAGCGGAAGGTGCGCCGGCGCGGTTCTGCCCGCGCTGCGGCCAACCCAGCCTCGTCAAGCTCGAAGGTTGCGAATCCTGCGTCGCCTGCGGCTATTCGCGTTGCGGGTGACATGACCAGCAAGACTGCAAGCGTTTGAGCAAGACGCCGCTCCACATTCCGAATGCGACAGCGCGCGCACTGATTCTGGCGCACCATGGACTGTCCGGCGTCAGACAAGAAGGCGGAGCCGGTTCGGTGGCGCCGCTGATCCGCAAGCTCGGCTATGTGCAGCTCGATTCCATCCGCATCGTCGAGCGGGCGCATCATCACATCCTGTTTTCGCGTCACACCGGCTACCGGCCGCGCCATCTCGACCGTCTGCAGGCGAAGACACCGGCACTGTTCGAACACTGGACGCACGACTCCTCACTTATCCCGCTGGAGCACTATCCGCATTGGCGTCATCGCTTCGCGAAGAGCCGTGCCAATATCGCGAAGTGGCGCGAGCGCTTCGGCGATGACCGTGTTCTTGGCACCGTGCGCGCCCATATCGAACAACACGGCGCGGCGCGGGCGCGAGATTTCGCACATCTGGGCGGACGCACCGGGCCCTGGTGGGGCTGGGGCCCGGCGAAGGCGGCGCTCGAATTTCTCTGGCGCACCGGCGAACTCGCCGTGCTGGAACGCGACGGCTTCGAGAAAATCTACGACCTCTCCGAACGCACTATTCCCAAAGCGCTGCGCATGGCGCGGCCGTCTCGGTCGGAGACCCATGACTGGGCCCATGATCAGGCGCTGGCGCGTCTCGGTGCAGGTACTGCACGGATGATCGCAGACTTCTGGGGCCATGCCTCCATCCCGGAAGCTGCGAAATGGATCGAGACCGAGAAGCAGCGTGGCCGCCTGATCGATGTCACGCTGGAAGGCGCGGGCGAATACCGCGGTTTCCAGGCGGTGGCGAGGCCCGGCATAGAGGCCGAGATCGCCGCGCTGCCTGCGCCAACCTCGCGCCTGCGTGTGCTGTCGCCGTTCGATCCGATCCTACGCGACCGGGCGCGGGTCGAGCGCATATTCGGTTTCGACTATCGCATTGAGGTCTTCGTTCCGGGGCCGAAGCGCAAATACGGTTATTACGTATTTCCCCTGCTGGAGGGCGACAGATTCGTGGGGCGCATCGACATGAAGGCGGAGCGATCGAAAGACGCCTTGGCGATCAAGGCGCTGTGGATGGAGGCACGACTTCGCCTGACGACGGCGCGGCGCGCCAAACTGGAGCGCGAGCTGGCGCGCCAGGCCAAGCTTGGCGGGGTACGCGACATCCTGTTCCCGGCGGACGCGATCAAAACCCTTTAGGTTCGCCCGCCATGAAGTATTCCAGCCGGTTCTTCCTCTATGCGCCATTGGCGTTGTTCCTGACGCTCGCGTTGGCAACAGCCATTTATTGGTGGGTCGCGGCGAGCGCGCTCTCTGCACGCCTCAACACGATGAACGGGCAGGAGGCGATGCCGGGTGTGACGTTCTCTTTCACGTCAAAAAGCGTCAGCGGTTTTCCGTTCAATCTCGACGTCGTGTTCCAGGACGTCACGCTGACCGTGGCGACACCGCACGGGCCGTCCTCCTGGAACACCCAAAAGCTCGCGATGCACGGCCTCACCTATGGCCGCGAGCAATTCATCTTCGAGGCAGCAGGACATCAAATGCTGCACTGGACGGATTTGAGCGGGCGCCCGCATGCCATGCCGTTCGAAGCCGGCGGTCTTCATGCCAGCTCCATTACCGGAACGAACGGATTGTCGCGTTTCGATCTCGATCTCGTCGGACTCGGTTCACCCGCATTGACCGCAGGGCGCGTGCAGTTACATGCACGGCTGGCGCCCTATGGAACAAGCATCGATCTCTTCGCAGCCGCCGACGACGTGCGTCTGTCGCCAGCGCTTGCGTCCCTGTTCGGCGCCGACATTACACAGATGCGGCTTAACGCGTCGGCTGCGCCAGTGCGTGCATTTCAGAGCCTTCGCGCCGGCAACAACGACTGGGTTGGCGCGCTCGAAGCTTGGCGCACCGAAAATGGCGCGCTTCAGGTCGATGACATCGAGATCTCCTGGAACCGGGTCGGCGCGATGGGCAAGGGACGGCTGGCCCTCGATGCAAACCACTCGGTCGATGGCTATCTCGACTTCAAGGTCGCCGGCATCGAGACCTTGCTGGACACTGCACGCCTCCGTCACGTGCGTGGCAATCCCAACATAGGCATCGCCGCGGCACTGCTCGATCGCGCAGCCGTGGCGGGGAACAGTGAGGCGAATGTCCTCGGTGCAGTCGTTGGATTCCACGACAGTATTGTCACCGTCGGCGACGAGCCGGCGACCACGGAAGAACCGCTCTATTAAAATTCATTTGCGCTTGCGCGCCTTCGGTTTGGCGGCGGACGCGTTGCGGCCGAAGTTCACCTGGGCGCTGTCCTGTCCGGCTTCGACGATGCCGCGGCGGATGGCGCGGGTGCGAGTGAAGAGCTTGAACAGCGCATCGCCATCGCCCCAACGGATCTGACGCTGCAAAGCGCTCAAATCCTCACTGAAGCGGCCCAAGACTTCGAGCACGGCTTCCTTGTTGTTGAGGAACACGTCGCGCCACATCGTGGGATCCGAAGCTGCGATGCGCGTGAAGTCGCGAAAGCCGCCGGCGGAATATTTGATCACCTCGCCTTCAGTGACACTTTTGAGGTCATCGGCGGTGCCCACGATATTGTAGGCGATGAGATGCGGGACGTGGCTGGTCACGGCGAGCACAAGGTCGTGGTGCCTCGCATCCATCTGATCGACCCGACTGCCGAGTCTTTCCCAGAACAAGCGGATCGCCTTGATCGCGCGCTTGTCGGTGCCCCTGGGCGGTGTGATGAGGCACCAGCGGCCGTCGAACAGTTCTGCGAACCCCGCGGCCGGGCCCGACTGCTCGGTGCCAGCAACGGGATGCGACGGGACAAAATGCACCGACTTGGGAAGATGCGGCCCGACATCGGCGAGCACCGAGCCTTTCACCGAGCCCACATCGGTGATAATGGACCCGGCCTTCAGATTCGGCGCGAGCGCCTTCGCCAGTGCACCGAAAGCGCCAACCGGTGTCGCGAGGACAACCAGATCCGCATCATTTACCGCGGCCGCCGGAGTGGCGGCATAACTGTCCGCGAGTTTCAGGCGCCGCGCGGCGGCAAGCACGTCCTTGCGGTCGTACGCCACGATATGCCCGGCCACGTCGCCGCGGCGCATCGCGCGTGCCAGAGACGAGCCGAGCAGACCGAAGCCGAGGATGGCGACGCGATCGAATAGCGGCTTGGTCATGACTTGACGAAGTCAGACAGCGCGGCGACCACCGCACGATTGGCCTCTTCCCCGCCGATGGTCAGCCGCAGACAGTCGGGCAGCCCGTAATTGTCGAGGGCCCGCAGGATCAGACCGCGCTGGGCGAGAAACACATCGGCATCCTTGGCGGTCTTGCCCCGGCCGAACTCGATCAGGATGAAATTGCCGACGCTGTCATAGACCCGCAGACCCAGCTTGCGGATCTCGGCCGTCAGCCAGCCGGACCATTTTTCATTGTGCGCAATCGCCGCCTCCATATGGGTGCGATCCTGGAGCGACGCGGCGGCGGCGCGTTGCGCGGGAACCGAGACATTGAACGGGCCGCGGATACGGTTCAGCACATCCGCCACTGCTGCCGGACAATAGGCCCAGCCGACGCGCAGGCCGGCCAGGGCATAGATCTTCGAAAAGGTGCGGGTCATCACGACATTGGGGAAAGTCGAGACCATCTCGATGCCTGCCTCATAGTCGTTGCGCCGCACGAATTCGGCGTAGGCCGCGTCGATGACGAACAGCGTGTCGGCAGAGACGCCGGCGTGCAGCCTGCGCACCTCGTCATGCGGGAGATAGGACCCGGTCGGATTGTTCGGGTTGGCGAGATAGACGATACGCGTCCTGGGCGTGACCGCCGCCAGCATGGCGTCAACGTCCACGCGCTTATTCTTCTCCGGTACCATGACGGGTATTGCGCTATTGGCGAGTGTGTCGATCTTGTAGAGAAGAAAAGCGTGCGCGCTGAACAGCACTTCGTCGCCAGGGCGCAGATAGGCGCCGGCCAGCATGGTGAGAATTTCTCCCGAGCCGTTGCCGCAGACGATGCGCGCCGGATCGAGCCCATAGGCATGTCCGATCGCTTCGCGTAGCGCCGACACACTGCCGTCGGGATAGAGATCGAGACCGCCAGCCGCGGATTTGTACGCCTCGATGGCGAGCGGGCTGGGACCCAGCGCCGCCTCGTTCGAGGAAAGCTTGATGATCCTCTCGACGCCGGGAACATGCGAAGCGCCGCCGACATAGGTGGCGATGTCGAGAATACCTGGCTTGGGCGTTAGCGTCATGGCATGGGGGCTCCGGCGAGCGGATTTGCGTAGCTGCCGACGATTGCTACCCGGAGAATGCCCTCGCCACCCCGTTCCATGAGCGCGCCGAGACGGGAATCGTCGGCGCGCACGAAGCCCTCGGCTTCGAGCAGATGATGGCGCACGGGAGTCGTCGCCGAGTCGCGACTGACGGCCAGCAGCCTCGCATCGAGGCCATCCTGCTTCAGGAGCGATTGCAGTTTGGTGAGACTGAGACTGTCCTCGGCTTCCAGCAACATCAGCGTGGTGTCGTCGCCACTGGGCTCGAGTTCGAGAGTGCCGATCACATAGGCCAAGGGCTGTCTGTTTCCGATCAGTGGCAGCGTCGCCACCACACGCGGCCCTGTCTGGCCCATGGGCGTCAGTTGTGCCCACCAGGCACGGGCGTTCTCGTCGCTTTCGGGCGGCGGCACGACACCAAATGAAGCTGCGTCGCCCGAACATTCGTGGACAATCGCCGTCGGCGAGAGGTGGCTCTTCATTGCCACCGATGACCCAAACAGATCGCGGGCGAGGTCGCGGAACTGGCCTGCCCGGTCGGAGGAATAGACATGAACCGTGCGTCCGGGTGTCGCCGAGGCGGCGAACATCTCGCGCCAGATTCGCAGGAGTGCCTGCAGCGGCAGATCACCTTTGTGCCGCGCTGCCAGCCGGCGCAGCCGGGCTGCCTGCTCGGCCGGCGCAGCAGCGGTAGCGATCTGCGCCCGCTTGATCAGCAGATCGTGAATCTTGTCATCCAAGGCATCGAGCTGGGCGGGACCGGCCGGTGAGATTTTTCGCGGTGGCATATTGGGACTTCGAATATTCCTGATGTGAAGCGGCCCTGGAGCCGAAGGGGCGGTATTGATAAGGGCCGGGGACGGCAAAATCAAAGCGCCGGTTTGACACCGCTGGCTGCTGGCCGTAGCAAAGCCGCCCTTGGGTCAGGTGACAGCGGAAAAGTCAGGCGAATGGCGGGGGTCGGAAATCCGAAATTCCTGCGACCCGTCGTCCACACAGACGCCGATGTCGGATACGCAATCACGTTCGACACACCATTCACGCTTGATTGCGGCAAGACGCTCGCACCGCTGACAGTCGCGTACATGACTTATGGCAAGCTGAACGCAGCGAAGTCGAACACCGTACTGGTCTGCCATGCGCTGACCGGTGACCAGTTCGTCGCTTCCGACCACCCTGTCACCGGCAAGCCGGGTTGGTGGGACACGATGGTTGGGCCGGGAAAGGCGGTCGACACCGATCGATACTTCATCATATGCGCCAACGTGCTGGGCGGCTGCATGGGAACGACCGGACCCGGCGAGGTTTCGAGCGCCACGGGACGGCCCTATGGCCTCGAATTCCCGATGGTCACCATCCGCGACATGGTGCGCGCCCAAGCGCTCCTTCTGGAAGCCCTCGGCATCGAAAAGGTTCTCAGCGTGATCGGCGGTTCGATGGGCGGCATGCAGGTCCTGCAATGGGCGGCGAGTTATCCGGAGCGCGTGGTCTCGGCGGTGCCGATCGCGTGCGCCGCGCGCCACTCGGCACAGAACATTGCCTTTCACGAGGTGGGGCGTCAGGCGATCATGGCCGACCCGGACTGGAAGGGCGGCACCTACCAGCTTCATGGCACCCAGCCCGGCAAAGGACTCGCGGTGGCGCGCATGGCGGCGCATATCACCTATCTGTCCGAAGCAGCGCTGCAGCGGAAATTCGGCCGTGCCCTGCAGGATCGCGAGCAGATCTCGTTCGGGTTCGGGCCCGACTTCCAGATCGAGTCTTATCTGCGCCACCAGGGCATCGCGTTCGTCGATCGATTCGACGCCAATTCCTACCTCTACATCACACGCGCCATGGACTATTTCGATCTCGCGGCCGAATATGACGGTGTGCTGGCTGACGCTTTTCGCGGCGCCAAGTCGCGTTTCCTGATCATTTCATTCACCAGCGACTGGCTGTTTCCCACGGTGGAAAACAAGCACGTCGCGCATGCGTTGAACGCAACGGCGGCAATTGTAAGTTTCGTCGAGATCGCGACCGACCGCGGCCATGACGCCTTCCTGCTCGACGAGCCGGAACTGTTCAAGACCGTCGGCGGATTCCTGAACGCGGTCGCCGTCACGGTCGGCGCATGACGTCGGTGCTGCGCCCGGACCTCGCAGCGATCGCAGAGATGATCCCGAAGGGCGCCCGTGTGCTCGATATCGGGTGCGGCGACGGCGCGCTGCTCGAGTTCCTCGCCGCCACCAAAGGCGTCGATGGGCGCGGCATCGAACTATCGCAGCAGAACGTCAATGCCTGCGTCGCGCGCGGCCTTCCCGTGATGCAGGGCGACGCCGACACCGATCTCGGCGAATATCCGAGCGGCGCGTTCGACGTTGCGATCCTCAGTCAGACGATTCAGGCGACGCGCAATCCCAAGGCGGTGCTCGGCCATCTTCTCAGAATCGGCCGAAGCGCGGTCGTTTCGCTGCCGAATTTCGGTCATTGGCGCGTGCGTGCGTCTCTTATGACTGCCGGACGCATGCCCCGAACCCATGCACTGAGTTTTCAATGGTACGACACGCCCAACATTCATCTGTGCACCATCGCGGATTTCGTGGCGCTCGCGAATGAGATGGGGACGCGAATCGAGAGGGCGCTGGCGCTAGATGAGAACGGCCGCTCGCGCGCCATGCGGGCAGACGCCTGGGGCCCCAACATCCTCGCCGATGGCGCGATTTTCCTGCTGCGAAAGAACTGACGGCGAGCGGACGGGGGGACATCCGCTCGCCGTCTTGCTGCTCAGCCTGCGCCGAGCAGATCAAGCGCCTTGGCGTAGCCGTTGACGCCGATCTTGTAGAGCCCCTGCGAGCAGAAACCGGCGGCGCCCTGCGCCTGGCTTTTCGCCGCGGCGTAGTTGGGCGATTGCTCATTGGCATCGAGCGCACTCGTCACCTTCTTCTGCATATGCAGGCAACCGACAACCGTGGCGGGCTCGTCGGTCTGCGCGAACGCAGCGGTGCCGATCAGCAGCGACAGAGCCGCAGCCGAGACGGCGTATTTCGTAAGACTCATCACATCCTCCTATTTGATCCGGTGATACCGGTGACGTGCATTTGGGGCAGGAAGGTGGCGATTGTAAGAGGCACGCAATCACGCATTCGTCAGAGCGATGACGAATGCGTTACGCGACGAACGGGAACTCCAATTTTGCGCGATGATTACGCGTTGCGATGAGCCAATGGCGAAATGCATAACCGCTGTGCGCAAACCGGATGCGCTTCGCACTACCAAGAAGTTGTCACCGGCACCGCGATGACGGTGATGTCACGTTAAGCATTGTCGCTTTGGCTTCGCGCGCCGGCGACCATTGCGGCGACACCTTGGTCACGCGCGCAGGTGCCGTGCCGTAGAATGTCTTGCTCGCTTCGACGAGGTGGACCCCTGCGAGTGCCGGCGCAATTTGCTTGAGCAGTCGGTCCCAACCCGGTCCAGTTCGCACCAGACGCCGGCCGCGAAACGGCGGCACATAGAGCGCGCGATCCCACGCGACGGGCTCGAACAGCGCACTGCGCAAGAGCCTGTCGAGTTCACCGCGGCTGAAGGGACGACCAACGCCAAAAGGCGTGCGTTCGAGCTGCGCCCACAGGCTGGTGCGGTTCGGCGCCACCAGCAGCAGCCGGCCCTCCGGCGCCAGGATGCGCCAGAGTTGACGAAGCAACGGACGCGCAGCCTCTGCGCCCTCGAGCCCATGGACGACCAGGATGCGATCGAAGAACGCGTCCGGAAATTGCAAGGCTGCCTCGTCGCCCAGCGCAGACAGGGACCGCGCGGCGGGCCACGCGACCACGCCTTGCTGCGCGGGCATGAGTGCGACAACGCGCTCCGCATCCGACTGGAACTGCCGCAGATAGGGCACGGCGAAGCCGTAGCCGAGAACGCATGCGCCTTTGGCGGACGGCCAAAGCGCTCGCAATTGCCGCGAAATGATGCGCCGCGTCAAAAGGCCGAGGGGAGCCTCGTAGAAGTCGGCCAGTTCTGCGGCATCGAGTTGCATGTGCCCTGCCTAGCGCGACGCCACGTCCGGTTCAACGCAAGCGATCGTGCTGTTAGCGTCGGTATTCGCGCAAAAGGACCGCAATATGGCCGCGCTGCAAATCGAACTCGTTCCGTGCCTGAAGGACAATTACGCCTATCTGGTCCGTGACGCCGACGCAAAGCTCACGGCCGTGGTCGATCCGTCCGAGCCGGAACCGGTGCGCCAGGCCTTGGCACGGCACGGCTGGACGCTCACCCATATCCTGAACACGCACCATCATTTCGACCACACCGGCGGCAACCTGCCGCTGAAGGAACAACTCGGCGCCCAGATCGTGGGACCCGAAAAGGACCGCGAACGCATTCCCGGCATCGATATCGGCGTGAGCGAGGCCGCGCCCTGGTCATTCGGGAGCCGAAGCGTGCCCGTGCTGGAGATCCCGGCCCATACCCGCGCCCATATCGCGTTCGTGTTCGACGACGCCGTCTTCACCGGCGACACCATGTTCGCGATGGGGTGCGGACGGCTGTTCGAAGGCACCCCGGCGATGATGTGGGCGAGCCTGTCGAAACTGATGGGCCTGCCGGATACGACGCGCGTCTATTGCGGCCATGAATACACCCAGAGCAACGGCCGCTTCGCGCTCAGCCTCGAGCCGGGCAACGCCGAGCTCACGCGACGGATGCACGAGGTCGATGCGCTGCGCGCCAAGGGCGCACCGACCATTCCCTCGACGATCGGGCTGGAAAAAAAGACAAACCCGTTCTTACGCCCCGACTCGGCAGAGATTCGCCGGTCATTGGGCCTGATCCACGCCAGCGACGTCGACGTGTTCGCCGAAACGCGCAAGCGCAAGGACAATTTCTAAGGACTACTTGCCGCTATCGTCGTCATCACCGTCCTTGTGACGGTGATGGTCCGAATCGTCGGAGTCGCCGACCACGGTATCGACGGCGCCTTTGGCGACAGAAACGGTCGTACTGACAACAGTGGTCGCGACGTCGACGCCCGCGCTCGCCACGGCGACAACTGCGCAACCGGACACTGCGAGCCCTAGAAGACCCGCAATGGCAATCGGCACAAGCGTGCGCATTTGGCGATATCCCTTCGACGACGAGCGAAGGATCGCACATGGCTTGCAAACGAACCACCAGGCAATTCAGTCCAACGGTGAGAAACCCTGAAGGCCGCGCGCCTGCTTTGAGCGGCGAAGCGGAACTTGTAGGCTTGGCGAAAACGGGGGGCGTTCATGCAATTCATTCACAATCTGCCGATCTTCGAACTATCGCTCGGCGGGATGACCACCGAGCACACCATGCTGGCACTGGCCGCGATCCTGGGCCTGTTTCAGCTGCTGATCGCGGCGCGCACCGGCAACAGCCAGCGCGGCCTCAAATGGAATGTCGGCGCCCGGGACGAGGCGCCGCCATCGGTGAGCAAAGTGGCCGGACGCCTCGAACGCGCCTCCCGGAATTTCATGGAGACCTTTCCGTTCTTCGCAGTCGCCGTGCTCCTGTTGGGGCCGCGCCACAATTGGGCGACGGTATGGGGATCGGAACTCTATCTCGCGGCCCGCCTCGTGTATCTCCCGCTGTACGGTTTCGGCGTGCCTGGGTTGCGAACGCTGGTATGGCTGGTCGCAACGCTTTCGATCCTTCTTTTGTTCGCGGCGGTGTTCTATCCGGCGATCTGAATGATCCGTTCGTTCTTCGCGACGAAGATCTATCGCGCCGAGATGGCAGTGCCGGCGGGACTGGCGAAGGTCTGTCTCGCCATCGCGCGCGACGATCTGGCGGGCCGGCGCTGGGCGAAGGCGCATGGCTATCGCGGCTATACCTCCTATGCCTCGCTCGATGATCTGCCGACGCGCGCGCCGGAAATCGCCGAGCTACAGGCACGGCTCGACCGG
>DATEZM010000394.1:0-5290 GCA_035255625.1 Rhizomicrobium sp.
ATATGCGCGGCCTCGCGCACATGCTTGGCGAAGCCAGGCAGGAACTCGGTCTGCGGCGGCGCGGCGTTTTCGCTGGACTGCATCCATACCGCGCCGAGCGCGAGCAGGAAACTCACGAGCGCAACGGCCGCCAGTACGCCAAGATTGCGGCGGCGCGGATCGGCGAGGATCTGGTTCAGTTCCATCGTGCCCTCATCCGGCCAGTGCGCGGGCGCGGCGGCGGCGGCGCAACACCGCCAGCAGGATCGCAAAGGCCGCCACCAGAAACGGCACCAGCGCGATGTTTACGAAGGCGAGAACCTCGCCCAGCAGGTCGACATTGCGGCGCAGGCGGTGCTGCACGTCGCGCAGCCGCGTGCGGATGTCGATGAGCTGTTTCTTGAACTTGTCGATCTCGGCCTGTTGCGCCACCGACAGGCCTTGCGTGTTCGACGGCTGGCCGTTGACGCTGGCGCCCTGCTCGAGCTCGTGCAGGCGCTGCTGCACGGCGGTGAGCTGGGCTTGCAGCGCTTCGGCCTCGGCCTGGAAATCGGCCTGGGCCTCGGCCTGCATCTGCTTGACGACGGTGAAGGGACGGTCGTTGGTGGCGCGGGTGCGCAGCGAGATGAGATCGCTCGATCCCATCAGGTTCTCGACCGCGTTCATCACGAAGGCGCCGTTGTCTGCGAAGGGCGCAGCGACCTGCTTGCCATAGAGATTTTCGGTATGGACCCAGAAGCGGTCGTCGAAGATGTCGCTGTCGGCCATCACGATGACGTTGATCGGTCCGGTGGATTGCTTGATCTGCGGTGGCAGCGGGGCCGGCGGCGGTTGACCGGCCACGGTCATCGGCGCCGGCGGGCCGGCGGGGAAGGCGGTTCGCGCAGGACCGGCAATACGCGCGGCGATCGTGAAGCGTTCGCCGGTCGGATTGATGGCGCCCATCAGATCCTCAGGGCGCGGATTGAAGCGCACCTGTTCCACGTCGAGCAGCGATGCCTGATCGGACGAGCGAACCAGTGGCGTGAAGGTCGTGGTCGCGCCTTTCAGCGGATGGAGCGCGCCGGCGCTGGCGAGGTTCAAGGCCTGCATCGCGGCGGTGACGACGTCCTTGGAATCGAAATCCGCCTGCGTCAGGTGCAGCCAGATCGGATAGCTCGCCACCGGATTGCGCGGATCGGCGGAAACCTGGACGCGCTGCGCCAGATCGCGGTCGGCGATGACTTTCTCCGGCGTGTAGCCGATGCCCCAGGCATGGAAGAGCTGCGGCATGTCGGACGCCGGATTGCCGCCGCCGCGCGGATCGCCGCCGCCGGCCAGTTCGGAATTGGGATCGACGAAGACGAGTGCGCGGCCGCCGCGCAGCACGAGCTGGTCGATGGCATAGAGCATCGCCGCACTCAGATTGGCGGGATGCACCACCATCAGCACCGAGACGTTCGCCGGGATCTCGTTGGCGCCCGGATCGAGCATCTGCGTGGTGTAGGTCTCAGATAGCTCGGAATAGATCGCGTAAGGTTGTGCCTGGCCCTGCATCGCGGCCTGGATGCCGCCGGGACCGGTGTCGAGCGGCAGGCTCGAGACGATGCCGAGCACCGCCTTCTGGGGCTGCGACAGGTGGTAGATCAGCGTCGTGAGGTCGAGTTCGAGATACCGCTCGCGCTCCGAGGTGAAGAAGGGGATGACCTCCTTGCCGTCGATGCGGTTGGTGCCGACGAGGCCGAAATAGACCGTATCGCCGGAATCGGTCGGCGCGCCGGAGAGGCCGTTCGCAGTTGCCTCGTCCTCGGCCGGCGTGAACGGCTCGGGATCGACCTCTTGCAGCGTCAGCTTGCCGTGCGAGCGCGCGGCATATTCCTCGAGCAGGTCGTGAACCTGCGTGGCGTAGGCGGTGGTCTGCGCGTAGTCGGCGGCGACCTTTTTGGAGAAATAGAATTTGAGCGTGATCGGCTCGGGGATCTTGGCGAGGATCGCGCGCGTGCCTTGCGACAGCGTGAACTGGCCGGTCTCAGTCAAATCCAGCCGCGCCGTGGTGATCGCGGTATCGGCGGCGATATTGATGCAGAGAAAGATGACGACGGCCAGGGCCACGCCGGCGAGGGCATAGGTGCGGCGGGACAGCGGCATCATGCGATCAGCCGCCCCTCTTGAGATCGACGGCCACGACATTGCCGAACAGGAACAGGGTGATCAGCGAGAAGAAGAAGATCACGTCGCGCAGATCGATCACGCCGCGCGAGATCGCGGTGAAATGCGTGAGGAAGCTGAAGGACGAGATCGCGTTCACCAGAACCAGCGGGGCCCAGCCGCGGAAGAAGTCGAGCACCAGCGGCGCGCCGGAGATCGTGAACAGGAAACAGACGACAACCGTCACGACGAAGGCGATGACCTGGTTGCCCGTGGTCGCCGAGATGCAGGCGCCAATGGCGAGATAGGCGCCGGCCATCAGCAGGCTGCCGACATAAGAGGCGACGATCACGCCGTTGTCGGGGCTGCCCAGATAATTGACGGTGATCCAGATCGGAAAGGTCAGCGCCAGCGCGACCGCGATGAAGGCCCAGGCAGCGAGATATTTCCCCGCCACCGTCGCCCAGAGCGGGATCGGCAGCGTCAGCAGGAGCTCCATCGTGCCGCTGCGCCTCTCTTCCGCCCACAGCCGCATGGCGATCGCCGGCACCAGGAAGAGATAGAGCCAGGGATGATAGCCGAAGAACACCGACAGATCGGCGATGCCGTTGTCGAAGAACCGCCCGACATAAAAGGTGAAGGCGCCCATCGCGAACAGAAAGATCACGATGAACACATAGGCGAGGGGCGTTGCGAAATAGGAGGCGAATTCGCGCTTGAAGACCGGCCAGACGTATTTCATGCCGCGGCCTTCTTGGCGTCGTGGGTGGTGATGGCGCGGAAGACTTCGTCGAGCCGGCCGGCTTCGGCGTAGAGTTCCTTGACGTCCCATTTCTCACGCAGCACGACTGCACTGACGTCTTCAACTGGCAGCGCGCCATTCCTGGGAAACGCGGTGAGCTGTACGAGGCCGCCATTGCGCGGCGCGGCCTCGACGCTGGCGACCGAGGGCAATGTCTTGAGTTGCGCGATGGCCGCGTCGCGCTGGGCCGCGGGCAGCGTCAGCGTCACGGCATTGTGATAGCGCGAGCGGGCCAGCAGCTGCGCCGGCGTTCCGTCGGCAACGATGCGGCCCTGGTCGATGATGACGGCGCGGCTGCAGATCGCTTCGACCTCTTCGAGAAGATGGGTGGAGACGATGATCGCCTTCTCGGCCGCCATGCCGCGGATCAGCGTGCGCACGGAATGTTTCTGATTGGGATCGAGGCCGTCGGTCGGCTCGTCCATGATCAGGACCGGCGGGTCGTGCAGGATCGCCTGGGCAAGACCGACGCGGCGCTTGAAGCCCTTGGAGAGCGTTTCGATCGTCTGGTCCAGCACGCCGGCGAGTTCGGTCTTGGCGACGGCCGCCTCGACGCGCGATTTGGCGGCCGCACCCTGGTAACCGCGCACCTCCGCGATGAAGTTCAGGAACTGCTGCGCCGTCATGTCGCCATAGGCCGGTGCGCCTTCGGGCAGATAGCCGATGGAAGCTTGCGCTGCCAGCGTGTCGGTCTCCACGTCATGGCCGCAGACCCGTGCGCGGCCGGCATCGGGCGCGAGAAAGCCGGTGATCATTTTCATGGTCGTGGACTTGCCGGCGCCGTTCGGCCCGAGAAACCCCAGGACCTCGCCCTTGGCGACTTTCAGCGAAAGGCCGGCAACGGCGGTGACGGGGCCGAAGCGCTTGGTCAGTCCGTCGATCTCGATCATCTCGTCCGCCGCGGAAAACGAGGATTTGCTTAGAGAAATTGCGTTACGCCCGCAAGTTCCTCTTCGTTAAGATCGGGCAACCCCGCGCCGCTACCCCCGGCTTGCCGCCGATTGGCCAAATTCGGGTCCTAAGCCGGGATCACAAACGAATCGGAGACGGCGTGTTCAACGGCAAGCTTGTTCAGCGCGCGGCGATCACCGGTATCGTTCTGCAGGTGACGGTCGTCGTCATTGCCCATTACAGCCAATGGGTCCGCGTCAACGCGCTGGAATTTTCGGTGATGATGATCGCGGGCCTCGCCGGGCTGTTCTATGGCCGCGACTTCGCGCAGGGCTATGCCAAGGGCGCGCTGGGCGGCGCCATCGCCGGCGGTACCAGCGGGCTGATCGGCATCGCGGCGGCGAACATCCTGGGCGATGCGGGGCTGATCGTGCTGGCAGGCGGCACCGCGATCACCGTGCTGACCGGCGCCATCGGCGGGCTGTTCGGCCAGATGGGCGCCCATATCCGCAATCTAAACGCGTAGCATCAGCCCGCCATCGACGACGAGGCCGTGGCCGGTGACGAAGCCGCCATCGTCGCTCGCCAGGAACAGCGCGCCGCGGGCCAGATCGATCGGCTGCCCGACGCGGCGCAGCGCCGATTTCTTCGCCCAGATTTCCTTCACGTCGGCGCGCGCATCCCAGAGCGGCCGCGTCATGCCGGTCTCGATCGCGCCGGGTTCGAGATAGTTCGCGGTGATGCCGAACTTGCCGAGCTCGAGCGCCAGCGTGCGCGTCAGGCCGGCGACACCGGCCTTCGAGGCGCAATAGGAAGCGAGACCGTAATCGGTCCCTTCCGCCATCACCGAGGCGACATTGATGATGCGCCCGGCCTTGCTCGCCTTCAGATGCGGGATCGCGGCGCGGCAGAGCCGGAACTGCGCCGTCAGATTGACGTCGAGCACGCGCTGCCATTGTTCGTCGGTCGTCGCCTCGGCCAGGGCGTTTATGCCGATGCCGGCATTGTTCATCACGATGTCGAGCGCGCCGAAGCGATCCAGCGCCGCTTTTACGATATGCTCGGCCGCGCCGGGATCGGCGACGCTTTTCTCCAGGCAGGCGATCGTGTCGTGCCCGTCATGGGCGGCGGCGAGTTTCCTGTCCGGCAGATCGACCGCCAGCACGCGCGCGCCTTCCTTGGCGAAAAGCTGTGCCGATGCCTGACCGATGCCCGACGCCGCGCCGGTGACGATCGCCACCCGTCCTTGAAGCCGCATGTGCCTACTCCCGAATTTTGGGTACAAACTACGCCAGATTGACACGCCATAGGAGACGACATGGGACGCTTTGTAAAAGCCACCGATGCCTTGATGACCTATCTGACCAAGATGGGCGCGCGCGAAGTGCCGGCACAGGCCCGTTGCCGCGAAGAGACCGCGAAGATGCCGAACGCGATGATGCAGATTGCGCCGGAGCAGGGCGCCTTCCTGCAGGTCCTGGTCAAGCTCAC
>DATEZM010000395.1:0-8602 GCA_035255625.1 Rhizomicrobium sp.
TTCGTCGGGCTGTTCGCCTCGCTCGCCGGCGGCATCCTGTCGGACCGTTATGGCCGCAAGACGCTCATGGTCGGATCGCGCGCCGCGTTTCTCGTTCTCGCCTATCCGGTCTTTATGCTGATCGTCGGGATGCCATCGACGTTCACCCTGCTGCTCGGAACGGCGGTGCTGTCCACCCTGCTCAATCTCAGCTCGGGGCCGTTCTATGCCGCCTTCATCGAGATTCTGCCGCGGCGGGTGCGCGGCGGGATCTTCGCCACCGTCTATGCCATAGCCATCGCGGTGTTCGGCGGCACGACGCAGCCGGTGATCGCTTGGCTGATCCACGTCACCGGCAATCCGATGGCGCCGTCCTGGTATCTGTTCGCCGCGACGCTTCTCAGCCTGGTCGCGATGTATCTGATGGCCGAGACCGCGCCGATCCGGCTCGCCCACGACATCGCCGCCGAGCCCGGCCTGCCGCCGACGGCTTGAATTCGGCGCCGTCAACGCTCCCTCTTCACCGCGCTTTCGTGCCAGCGGTGGAGCAGGGCCCATTCCAGTGCCGTCATCGCGAACAGGATGCTCACGCCCAGGATCGACAGCAACGCCAGCGCGGCGAATTCCTGCGCCGTGTCGAGATTGCGGCTGGCCAGCGTTATCGTCCAGCCTAAGCCCAGATCGGTGCCCGAGCCGGCGACGAACTCCGCCGTCACCGCGCCGATCAGCGCCAGCCCGCCGGAGATCTTCATGCCGGTCAGGATGAAGGGCAGGGCGCCGGGCAATTCGAGCCGCCACAACACCTGCCAGCGCGAGGCGCCATAGAGCTTCATCAGGTCGAGCAGATTGTGATCGGCCGAGCGCAAGCCGGTCAGCGTGTTCGACAGCACGGTGAAGAAGGCGATGATCCAGGCCAGCACCACCAGCACTTCGGTGAGATTGTCGTAGCCCAGCCAGATGATCAGCAGCGGCGCGATCGCCACCACCGGCGTGACCTGCAACACCACCGCGAAAGGATAGAGCGCGTATTCGATCGGCCGGCTCAGGCTGAACAGCACCGCAAGCCCGATGCCCGCCGCCGTCGCCAGCACGAAGGCGATGGCGGTGATCCTGACCGTGAACAGAAGTGCCGGCCCCAGCACGTCCCAGTGCGCGAAGAAGGCGCCCCAGATGTCGCTGGGCGACGCCAGCACCAGCGGCGAGATGCCAAGCGCATACACCCGCCACTGCCACGTCGCGATAGCGGCCACGAACACGAACAGCGGCGTGAGATAGCGCGCCCAATCCTTCATGCCGCCACCATCGCCTGTCTCAGCGCTGCGGACACGCGCGCCGCTTGCTGCGTGAAGTCCGGCGTCAGCCGCCAGTTCTCGTCGCGCGCCGGCGGCGGCGCGAGAGCGACTTCGGCCGCGACGCGTCCGGGGCGCGGCGTCATCACTACCACGCGGCTCGACAGATAGGTGCTCTCATAGACGCTGTGCGTGACGAACAGAACCGTCAGTGCGTCTTCCTCCTTCAGCTTGAGCAGATCGTCGTTCAGCGCCTGGCGCGTCAGCTCGTCGAGCGCCGCGAAGGGCTCGTCCATCAGCAGCAGCTTCGGCTCGGCTGCGATGGCGCGCGCGATCGAGACGCGCATCTTCATGCCGCCGGAAAGCTCGCGCGGGAACGCCTTCTCGAAACCGCTCAAGCCCACGCGCTTCAGCGCCCGCGCCGCGCGGTCGTCGCCTTCCGACCGCGCCACGCCTTTCAGATCGAGCGGCAGCCGCGCATTGCCGAGCGCCCTCTGCCACGGCATCAGCGTCGGCTCCTGGAACACGAAACCCATCTCCGGTTTGCCGTTCGGAAACGCGACCGTGCCGGCATCGGGCTTCAAAAGCCCCGCGATGATGCGCAGCGCCGTCGACTTGCCGCATCCGCTCGGCCCCACCAGCGACAGGAACTCGTGCGCCGCGACCTCAAGATCCAGCCGTCCGATCGCCAGGGTGCCGGAGTCGAACCGCTTGGAGATGCCGGAGAGGGTGAGGAGGGGTGGCACTTAACCTCTCCCGCTTGCGGGAGAGGTCGGACGACGCGAAGCGGCGTTCGGGTGAGGGGCCGCGGCGCTATCGCCCTCACCAGCAAAATCCAAGCACTTGGCTGCGCCAAGTGCAGGATTTTGCGTCCTCTCCCGCAAGCGGGAGAGGTGAGGCGTCGGCGCGTCCGTCACTGAAAATTCATCGGCATGGCGCGCACGAAGCGCAGGTCGTAGGCGCGCTTGTAGTCGAGTTTTCCGTCATAGAGCTTGTCGGCCACCATCGTGTCGAAGAACAGTTTCCACTTCGCGTCCGTCATGGTGCCGAGCCCCAACACCTGCGCGTCGCCCGACAGCACGATGCCGTAAGCCTTGAGCTTGGCGATCGCCTGCTTGATCAGCGCATCGCTCTCCTCCGGATTGGAGCGCAGGATGAGCGCGTTGGCCGGCGCCGGATTGCCGTTCAGATAGTCGAGCCAGCCGCGTTGCGTCGCATCGACGAAGGCCTGCACCGCTTTCGGATTGCCGTCGATCCACGATTGCGGCGCGAACACCATGTTGGCGTAGCCGGGAAAGCCGTTGTCGGCGAGCAGGAAGACCTGCGGCTTGAAATGTGCCTGGCTTTCGATCGTGTAAGGCTCGCTCGACAGGTAACCTTCCTGGATCGCCTTCTGATCGACCAGGAACGGCGCCAGGTTGAAGGTGTATTTGCGGATCTGGGAATCGCTGAAACCGTATTTCGCCTTCAGCCACGGCCACCACGCCACCGTTGCTGCATCCGACAGCATGATCGGCATCCCCTTCATATCGGCGAGCTTCTTCACGTCGGGCCTGGGATGGGTGATGAGCACCTGCGGATTTTTCTGGAATATCGCCATCACGGCGCGGATCGCCGCGTGCTGTTTCACCAGATTGAGCGCGATGAAACTGTCAGAGCCGATGCCCATGTCCGCCGCGCCGCCGGCCAGCAGCTGCGGCACGTTCACGGCCGGGCCGCCCTCGATGATCTGCACATCGAGCCCGGCCTTTTTGTAGAGTCCTTCGGCGACCGCCTCATAGAACCCGCCATGCTCGGCTTGCGCCTTCCAGTCGGTGACGAACCGGATCTTGATCAAGGGTTGGGCGTGGGCCGCCACGCCCATGCCGAGCGCAAGTGCGGTGACGAGGATGATGCGGAACATGGCTGGAACGACCCCTGATGACAGCGCGCATTTCGACGCCGCACCATAGCGCAAAGTCATCCATTGCTTGCAATTCGGTCCCCCGGCGCAATGCCGCATTAAGGTCTTGGCGCCAGAATGCCGGCCTCACCGCCAGAGGCCTGCCATGTATCGTCCTGCTCTCCTGGGCCTGCTTGCCCTGCTGACTGTGCCGTGCTCGGCGGCGCAGATGGTGCAGCCGGCAGCCGAGTCCTCGTTCGTGAACGGCGTCACGCATTTCTACGCGCCGCCTGTGGGCCCGGACTTCATGCAGAACTCCATGATGGAGGGGCTTGTCGATACCGCAATGCGGGAGTCCGACTTTGCCTACTTGAACCGCAAGGCGCAGGAGTACCGGATCAAGCAGAGTCGCACCGCGCGGGGCGAGTGGACGCTGGACCTGTTCTACGACAGCTTCGTCGTCCAGCATTCGGACGATCCGGTAGTCGCCGATGGGCGCTACACGGCCTACGAGAACAAGGTTCTCGATTGGGCCGCGAAATACCCGAACGAGCCGGCGCCGCATCTGGTCTATGCGGAGCGCCTGATCAGGCATGGCTGGCTGTTCCGCGGCTATGGCACGGCGGGTGAAGTCAGCGCGGAAGGCTGGACGCGTTTTCACGACTATATCGGCCGCGCGCAGGCCTACCTGCTCGCGCATAAGGCGGTCGCCGGCGTGGATCCGGCCTGGTACGTCGAGATGCTGCAGGTGGCGCTCGGCAATGACTGGTCTTCAAAGGACTACGACACATTGCTGTCCCAGGCCGAGATGCGATTTCCCGACTACACGCCGATCTATTATGCGGCGACCGATCACTTCCTGCCGCAATGGGGCGGCGACGTCGATTCACTCGACCGCTTCGTCAACGACGCGGTGAACCGCACCAAGGCCAGGTCGGGCACGCAGATGTATGCGCGGATATATTCCGCCGTGGTCTGCGACTGCAACTTCACGTTCGCCGACACCCGCGCCGACTGGCCGCGTATGCGCGCCGCGTATGACGAGATCGCCGCTCGGTATCCCGATCCCTGGGTCTTTGACGAGCAATTCTACGTCGCTTGCATGGTGGGCGATAAACCGACGGCGTCACGGGCATTGGCGAAGCTGGGGGACGAGCCCCGTTCTCCGGTCTGGCAGGCGCCGGGCACCTTCGGAGCCTGCCGCGCCTGGACGGCGGCCAAGGACAATGCGCCCTCGCCGCTCATGCGGCGGGCCGCTGCGGAGGAACCTGTCCCCGCCGAGCAGTCGCTTGTCGAAGCGTTTGTCATCGGCTGTCTCGAATTGCTCAGGGATTTTGCCAGCGTGATCGGCGGACTGGTGTAGGGCTTGCGGCCGGCTTGGTCGGCAAGCTGCAGCCGCCACCGATGCATCGGCCCGAGACGCAACTCAATTCGAATCGCCGCTCTGGTCGCTGCCGCTCGACGTCTTCGCGCCTCCCGCGGAAATCAGGTCTTGAGGCGCGCGCAGGTCGCGCTGCGTCGCGCCTTGTCGATGTCGGCCAGATGTGCGTCGTCGTCGATGAGCGTGCGGAACAGGACAAGCCCGCGCCGGGTCGGCGTCCGAACGACATTGCCGGGCGGTGCCTTGTCCTGATTCTTTCCGACGATGACGAATTCGACGCTGCCGTCTTTCGCTGCGAGGTCGTTGAGCACGTAGAAATTGTTGGTCTCCGCGTCGAACAGCGACACCGACCAATAGGTCTTCGGCATCCCGTGCGCCGTCACGCGTGCCATGCCGCCGGCGGCGTCGAGATCGTAGACGCAGCTCGAATAGAGCAGATCCGGCGACGGCCGCACCACGCCGCGCGAGGCCGATGTCGGCCGCTTGCCGTGGATCATGGTGTTGAGTCCGCCATGATCGGCGATGCCGCGCATCGCGCGCGCCATGATGAGGTGGGGCAGGGCGATCACACTTGCCACATGCACCAGCGCGGCGACGATCAGCGTGGCGGCAATCCATCCGAGCCACTTCATGTGCAGCGCGCCTTGATGATCGTCGGCAACGCGACATGCGCCGGCTCGGCCGCGACCGAGGCTTGCGGATTGTAGAGCCGGATCGACAGGCTGAAGCGGCCGTCGCCAATCGGGATCCAGTCGCCTGGCATCTGCGCCTTCGACACCGTGACGGCGAAGCGGCCGCCCGCGTCGCGCTTCACCGAATGCATCGAGGCGGAATAAATGCCAGCGGCGTTGGGGATCAGATAGTCGTCGCCGCCATAGGCGGTGATGCTCCACCACCGCGCCGGCGGATCGCGTCCCTCGATGCGATAGACGCAAGCGCCACTCAGTGCCGTGCCGTTGCTGTCGGTGGCGGCCGTGTAGTAGATCGCCTCGCTGCGGTTGAGCGCGAAGAGGCCATGCACCGCGACACGCGCCCGCAGCATCATGCCGCCGTTTGCCGAACCGGCTTCGAGGCTGGTGCGCCAAGGCCCGTCGCTCACCCCGCCCGCCAGCGCGCCGCGAAACACGGTAAACCAGGTCAGGCCCAGCCCGATGATCGCGCCGATGACGACCACGGCCAGGATTTTCAACGCAATACGCATGTGCTTAACGGCCCCGGAGCAGCGATATCGATTGTAGTCCGAAACGCCGTTCTGCCGGGAATCCGTCGCGGCGGTTCAGACGACGCTATGGGAACGCACAATGCGCTTAATTCGTATCGTCGCCCTGGGGAGCGTCCTGGCCGCCATTGGGCGGGCCATCCTGTGTCTGCGGTCTGCCTTGCGCGTCGCGGCCGCGGCGGTTGAGCAGCCAGTCCCAGAAACTGCCGTGATCGCCGCGCGACTGCGGCGGCGGCGGCGGCGGTTGGTCGGCATCGTCGCGGTCCATGCGCATGCCGCTGCCGCCACCCGACTCGTCGTCGCCGGCCTCCGGCGTATAGACGTCGGCGCTATCGCCGAAGATGGTCGAGGAATCGACCGGCGGCTGCACGGTGGATTTGTCGAGCGGCGTCGCGGCGAGGCCCTTCTCCGCCACCGTCATCGTCGCCTTCCAGATCTGCGCCGGCAGCGAGCCGCCGGTCACACCCTTCATCGGCGATGAGTCGTCGTTGCCGACCCACACCGCGCAGACATAGTCGTGCGTGAAGCCTGAGAACCACGCGTCGTGGAAATCCTGTGTCGTGCCGGTCTTGCCCGCCGCTTCATGGCCGGCCAGCGCCGCCGACATGCCGGTGCCGTGCACCACCACGCCGGCCAGCATCGCCACCAGGTCGCGGTTTACATGGCTCGCCACGATGCGCTCGGACGTGCCTGGCGGCTCGCGCTGGTACAGCACATTGCCGCCGCGGTCGGTGATCTGCGTGACAAAATAGGGATAGACCTTCAATCCGCCATTGGCGAACACCGCATAGGCGCGCGTCAGTTCGAGCGGCGTGACTTCGGAGGTGCCGAGCGCGAGCGAGGCGTTCTCCGTCAGCCGGGACTCAATGCCCAGCCGCTGCGCCGCCTGCACCACATTGCTCACGCCCACTTCCTGGGCGAGGTTGGCGGTGATGGTGTTCACCGAATGCGCCAGCGCATCGGCCAGCGTGATCGTGCCATAGGAGCGGCCGCCGAAATTGGTCGGCGTCCAGCCGTCGATGTCGACCGGCTGATCCTCGCGCTGATCCCAGGGCGTCAGTCCGCTTTCCAGCGCGGCCAGATAGACGAAGGGTTTGAACGCCGAGCCCGGCTGGCGGTGCGCCTGGGTGGCGCGGTTGAAGGTGCTCTCGTCGTAATCGGTGCCGCCGATCAGCGCCGCCACGGCGCCATCCGGCGTCATCACCACCACAGCCGCCTGGCTCGCATGCACCTTGGGCCCGCTCTTGGCGATGACATGCTGGGCGGCGAGCCGCGCCGCGTTCTGGATGCGCGGCACCAGCGTGGTGCGCACGATCAGGTCCTCGTTCGGTGCCACGCCGTCGCGCGTCGCCAGCCGCGTCGCCTCGTCGGCGGCGGTGTCGAAGTAATAGTTCTGCGTGTCGGCGCTTTCGTGGTCGGCGATGACGGCGGGATTGGCACGCGCCGCATCGGCCTCAGCCTGTGTAATCGCGCCGGTCTCGGTCATCGCCGTCAGCACCACGCCGGCGCGCGATTGCGCGCGCACGAGGTCGCGCCGGGGCGAGAACGCTGACGGCGCGCGCGTCAGCGTCGCCAGCATCGCGGCCTCGGGCAGCGTCAAATCCTTCGCCGACTTGTTGAAATAGACATGCGCCGCGCCGTCGACACCATAGGCGCCGGAGCCCAGATAGATGCGGTTGAGATAGAGCTCCAGGATCTGCTTCTTGCTGAGCGACTTTTCTAGCTTGGCCGCGTCGACAAGCTCCTCGAGCTTGCGGCTCATCGTGCGCTCCTGGGAGAGGAACACGATCTTGACCGTTTGCTGGGTGATGGTGGAACCGCCTTGCACCGTGTGCCCGGCGCGGAAATTGGTCCACATCGCGCGGATCAACCCGCGCACCGAGAAGCCGTGATGCGAGTAGAAGTCGCGATCCTCCATCGCGATAAAGGCGGCCGGCACATAGGACGGCATCTCCTCCAGCGTCAGCCTTTTGCCGATGATCGCACCGCGATGGCCGACCTCGTTGCCGTCGGCATCGAGGAAAGTGAAGGCGATCGGCCGGTTGACCGCGTAAAGGTCCTTCGACATGTCGAGCGGCGAGGCAAACCACGACAGGACCGTCGGCAGCATGAGAAGGATCGCGAGCGGAACCGCGATCGCGGCGGTGACGATCGCCAGCAGCGGCGCGAAAAACCGCCGCCGCTTCACGAAGAAATCGGTCAGCGCCTGTACGTTCTCGGCGATGACCTCGAGCGGGGATCCAGCCATGGGCCGAGTTCGTCGCCCAAATTTGCGGCGCAATCAAGGCTTTGGGCATTAACGCGGCCGAAATGTCCGCCGCGCTCCAGATGGGTGCAACCTTGCGCGGGAGTCAATTTGAGACACAATTCGCCAGAATCGGGGGGACGGCACGCATGTCGCTGGAGCAGATTTCCTATATCGCGCAGATCGCCGGTTCGGTCGGCGTCATCGTCTCGCTCGTCTTTGTCGGACTTCAGGTGCGGCAGAACACGGCGGCGCTTTATCGCAACGAGCACAACTCTACCATGGCGCAATGGACCGTCATCCGCTCGGCGATTTTCGGCAACCGCGACATCGCCGAACTCATGACGTCGGGCCTCAGCGGAGAGCGCACCCTCGATGCGGCCGATCAGCTGCGGCTGGAACAGCTCCTGCAAGAGCAGCTCTGGGCGGCCTTTCACGTCTGGGACAGAACGCAGCGCGGCGTCTTCCCGATGGGCACGTTCGAGCAGACGTCGGGCCCGCTGGTGCGATCGGTGCTGGACACAAAGCGCGGCGCCGCATGGTGGAGCGGCGCCAAATCGTCCGGCTTCATGCCGCCCTTCGTGGCGGCGGTGGACGCGGTGCTCCG
>DATEZM010000396.1:0-12422 GCA_035255625.1 Rhizomicrobium sp.
ACCGCAGCCAATGTGCCGCCGGCCAAGGCGCGGAAACCGCGCAATAAGACGCCCGCTTGACCCCTCGTTTGGTCAATCCCGAAGACCTGAGCGCGGAAGAACGGCTCGCGTTGCGCCTGATCGTGGGCCGTAGCTTCATGACGCAAACCGCCATCCCCGTCGCGGCGCGTGCTCACCTCCTGGAACTGGGCCTGATCCAGCGCGGCATGGGCGGATTGTTGCCCACCCCGTCTGGGCGCATCTGCGCGCGGGTGCGGTAGACGATTTATGGGAACGTTCGCGACAGATGCTGATCCGCGCCGCTTACGACATCGCCTATGAATGCGCCGCAGAGACGCCGATGCTGGCGATGCTGCATGTGCGGCCCGAACGCCGAGGGGATTTGACGGCGCTGGAGCGCTTTGCGGTACTTCCCCACACACCGTATCGTCAGTATCAGGATGGTTTCGGCAACATATGCACCCGACTGGTGATGCCGGCGGGTATCACGCGCTTCACCTGCGACTTCACCGTTCGGGACGACGGCCGGCCCGACATCATTCCCGACGGCGCCCGGCAAGTGCCGGTCGATCTTCTGCCCGACGACGTGATCGTGTTTCTGCTGGGAAGCCGCTATTGCGACACCGACCGGCTGGGCGATCTGGCCTGGTCGCTGTTCCGCTATTTCGATCCGGGATGGCCCCGCGTGCGCGCCATCGCCCACTACGTCCACCAGCGCATCACCTTCGGATATCAGTATGCGCGCGCCGACCGCACGGCCTGGCAAGCGCATGAGGAACGGGTCGGCGTATGCCGCGATTTCGCCCACCTGGCGGTCGCGCTGTGCCGCTGCATGAACATTCCGGCGCGCTATTGCACGGGGTATCTCGGCGATATCGGCGTGCCGGCCGATCCGGCACCGATGGATTTCAGCGCCTGGTTCGATGTCTATCTCGACGGCGCTTGGTACACCTGCGACGCGCGGCACAATCAACCGCGCATCGGCCGTATTCTGATGGCGCGCGGACGCGACGCGACCGATACGGCGATTTCGACGGCGTTCGGCACCGCGACACTCAAGGGCTTTAAGGTCGCAACCGAGCAAGTCGATGCGTGATTGCGCCCGCAATCGACGTGTTACCCCTTGCCGTTCGGAAAATCGTGATTAGGTCATGCTGAGCGGCATATCTTTGCCCACGCCTTTGAAAGGCACCCCCTAAAATGACAGACAAGCCCAACATGAAGCCGGAATCCGTCCCGACCGATGCGGTCAAGCCGATTGTGATTCCGACGCCCGCGACACATGAGACAACCAAGCCGGCGGCCATTGCTGTCGACGCTCCGGCCAAGACCGAGACCCCGGCCAAGGCGTAACGAACGGGGGTACTTCCTCCAAACCCTATTCTGGCGGCGCATTCGGCGCCTTCGCGCCCGGTGTCGGCGAGAGCCTGCATAGTGTGCGCGCGAGTTGGGCCGACGCCTGCCGGGATGGTGGCGACGGAGCGGCGGAGACGTATATCCGCAAGCTTCGTCGCCGGCCCCTTTTTGCAAGGACACGGGCACGATCACGATGCGAATTGCCTTGGGCCAACTAAGCTATTGGGCGGGTTGCGGCCTTGGGGCTGTTATCGCAACCGCTGCCATCTACCACCTCGCCCGCGCGGGCAGTTTTCCGGTCGAGACAATCCTGCTCGCCACGCTGGCGGGAAGCGTCGTCTGGCTGATCGGACGCGGACTGCGGTTCGTTCTGCTCGCGCCGCTGGAGGATATCGAGCCATGAAACAGGAAGTTTACTACGGCAAACGTCTCAAGGTGCCGTCCATGGTGCAGGTGCGCCACGAATTGCGGGCGTTCATCGCGGAATACAATGTCCGGGAATTTTGCGCGGAGGCCGACGGCCTGGCGCCGAATGCCACATGGAAAGAGATCGAGGCGCATCGTGCTACCGTCTCGTCGGCACGCGATGGCGAATAGCAACCTGCCAGACCCGAAGAAGGCTCGCGGCATCTATCGGATGAAGGCGTTGGGAAACGGTCAGGGGCGCGCTTGGGTTTCGGACGGTGAGACGGGGTTCACGGCCTAGGAGGACGTTTATCGCGCCGGCGCTTATGAGCCGCCTTTCAACACGCCGCCCACCAGGGAAATCTCGATTTCGCGGACCTCGAACGAGACCAGGAACGGTGATGACCAGCGTCCTGCCACCGATACCTTGTGCGATCATGGAACGATAGTTCCGCAGCGCCGTTACCATTCTGAGTGAGCGCACAGGCGCTACGCCCTATCCAGCGCTATTTCCATCCGGAACCTCGCGCAGGCATTCCCTCAAAGGAAAACAACAATGTTGAACAGGATGAGCACGTTGCTCGCCGCGACGGCTATCGCCGTCTCGGCGGGTTCTGCCTCTGCCGAACCCGGCCATTTGAGCAACGACAATGAACGCGGCCATGACGGTCGTGGTAATGTCGCGATCACGCTCGGCTTCGATGACGTGGCGTTCGGCTACCGTGACGGCTATTGGGACAACGACCACCATTGGCATCGCTGGAACAACAACGCCGCCTATCGCAACTATCGCGACCACGGCACCAATTATCACGGCTGGAAGCACAACCGTGATTCCAATCATGGATGGCTCAAACTCTGATCGCTGCCGTCCATTCGAATAAGAGCGTCGCCGCGGGCCGTATTGGCTCGCGGTCGCTCGCGCCAACAAGGAATGCGAAATGAAAAAGTCACTCTATCTCATGAGCGCGATCGCCCTTGTCCTGGTCGGCGGCTTCGACAAATCCTTTGCGCTTCAGCCGCTGAGCGTTTCCGGCGACCGGGGCCTGAACGTCGCAGCCGGCGTCGGCGCGATCAACCTGCACGCGATGTGAAGACCTGGCGCGGGCGGCAAGCCCGCGCCCGTTCACCGTCGCGCGCCTCTTCCATCGGAAGGATCTGATATGCCCATCGAAACTCTCCTGATTTGGCTGATTGTCGGCGCCGTAGCCGGCTGGCTTGCCGGCGTCATCGTCAAGGGCGGCGGTTTGGGTCTGTTCGGTGACATCGTCGTAGGCATACTCGGCGCCTTCGTTGGCGGTTGGCTTCTGCCCAAGCTCGGCGTCCATCTTGGTGCCGGTATCGTCGCGATCATCGCAACCGCCACCATCGGGGCGGTCGTGCTGCTTTTCGCCCTGAGACTTGTACGGCGTGCGTAGCTTGTCGCGTCAGGACGGCGCGACCGGCCGCAGGCTCGACATAGGAATTTTCAGCTCATATTCGACACCGCCGGCCGGAAACGACAGCTCTCCTTGGCCGAGAAGTTGACGCGGCAACGCTTCTTGCAACAGCCGCGTGCCGAAGCTGCTTTGGAGGGGGCGTTCTACCGGCGGTCCGCCGGTCTCAATCCAGCGGAACGTCATCCATTGCCCGGTGCTATCTTTTTCCCAACTCAGCCTGACGTGCCCGCCCTCGTTCGAAAGCGAGCCGTACTTTGTGGCGTTCGTGCAGAGTTCGTTGATCAGAAGCGTCAACGGCATGACGGCGGCCGAGCCGATCTCTATGTTGTCGCCCTCGACCACGATGCGTCCGACCGCGGCGCTATGCTGTTCTACCGTTCCAGTGATCACGATTTTCAACGCGACGGCCTTCCAATCCATTCTGAGCAACAGGTCGTGCGCCTTCGCCATCGCCATCAGCCGCGTCGCGACGGCGCGCTCAGCAGTCACCAGGGTGTCGGCCGCTCGCAGGCTCTGGCGGACGATGGCGGTAACCATCGTCAGCATGTTTTTCATGCGGTGATGCAGTTCGTCGGTAAGTACGCTCTGAATGCGCGCCGCCAGGACGCTTGCTTGTGCGTCCAATCCCGCCTGTTTAAGCAGCGCGGTGAGAGCGGCGTTTTGCGCAGGTAGATTGTTGTCCTGCATAGCCGCGACGGTCAGGGACGCTGGGAGGCGTCAAACAGGCGCCACCAGGGTCTGACGGACTTCGCTTTCGACGGGTTGGCTACAAAAGGTCCATGCGCCCAGTCCGGCGACACAGGGACGACCTGAACCGCCTCGGCAGGGACCTGCGGCATGCGATCATATTTGTGAAGCTCAGGCATTTGCATTGGATTGCTCCCTTGTCTCGAAACGAGCGGGAGCGCGGGGCCGGTGCAGAAGTACCGTCTCTCAGACGTCAGCGCTCAATTCGACAGCTGACGATGGGGCGTTCTATCACGGCGCTCCACCGCGTCCAATCGCCGGGCACAATACGCGACAAATCTTTGCAAACTTGAGAATTTCCATTTTGGGTCAAGCGATTCGCCCCAATCCGTGCTTTTTTGGCGAATTCGGAACGGCGGGCGGCATAGTTTGGCGCGACCATCGGATAGCTTGTGAACCTCCACAATTTATCGAAGGGACTTGAGCAGTTCTCCGGCCGGCGCCCCGTGCCTTTGCGACATTAGCACAGTGAAGAAAGGCCGTATGATCTCTCATGTTTCGGCGGCGGCAATACGTGCGCTTGCGCCGGTGGGTTTCCTACGAGCTATCTTTGGCTTCAGTTTGCATCGTCTTACCTCTGATGATGGGCGTCGAAATCCTGTTGCTGCGTCGCCTATCCGCGCTCCACACTTAGAACCCAGTTCGCAGTTTCATCCTGTCCGGCGCGCCACCGCCCACCGCCGGTCAGCGCTCGGGCTGAAGGGCCACACTCACGGCCCGCACGGCTGCTTGCGAAGCACCCTGAGCGATAGTGATCCGCACGGCGTCTCGCGAGTAGCCGCGCATCAATTCGCGAAGCGCCGGTTTTGCCAAGGACAGCGGGAAAGCGGGGCCGCCGTCAATACAGATTTGGCCCCCCGGTAACACGAGCACATCAATAGTGCGCATGCTCGCGGCGCTCGTTGGTCCTGGTGCGAGAAGAAGCAGAGCACCAGCGAACGTGCCAATCAACCTCAATGCCGTTGCCCCCCAATCGCCGTGCAGCATAGCGCCTGGCAACGCCCCCCTCAACGTCAACCACAGCAGTCTTTCGCAAGGCCGCTCGCGCTATCATGGCGCCGATGCCGCTGAGTCGCTTAGCGCCGATGAAAAAATACCTCCCCCGCACCTGGGTCAGCCCAAAGCTCGTGCATGGCGAGTCGAAGATCCACTATGACGGCGTTTTCACCAACAAGCCGGCCCTGCGTGGCGAGAAGCTGATGGAGTTCGGCGGCCAGCTGGTTTCACGCGAAGACGCCGAGGATCAGGACCGCTACCGCGTCCGCTCGGTCTGGATCGTCGGCGACGACGCCTTCTTGGCGCTGCCGATCGAAGATGTCGAACCCAGTCTCGATGAGAACCTGAACCACTCCTGCGATGCCAACGCCTGGCTTAGCGATGCAGTGACGCTGGTCGCGCGCCGCGACATCGCCGCCGGCGAGGAAATTACGCTCGACCAGGGCACGTGGAATTTCGACGTCGCCGAATACACCGTGGACGCCGAGGATTGCACCTGTGGTTCACCGCTCTGTCGGGTCCGGCTGACGGAAAACGACTGGAGGTTGGCGGTCGTGCAGAAGCGTTATCGTGGCCACTTCCATCCGCTGGTACAGGACATGATCGACGCCCTCAAGGGCGCGGCGAAACGGTCGAAGGCGGCCTGAGCGTCACTTCGCGCGGGCGAACCACGCGACGATCGTTCCGAACAGCAGCATGGCCAGCATGTTAAGCGCGAAGCCGCGCCATTCGAAATCGGGCGCACGACCGATGCGCGACAGCGGTACGACGACATAGGTCATCACGAAATAGATGCCGACACCGTAAGCGAGGCCGGCCGGGAGCCAGTGACGCTTGAGCATGGGCAGCGCGTTGCTTGCCAGCACGAAGATGGCAGCAATGATCAGCGCCATGCCGATCTGCAACGCGGCACCTAGCGCCGCGATCTCTATACCGCCGGCATGGACCGCAGGCAGGCCGATCAGGCCGCCGGCGATGAATTTCAGGATGCGCAGTGGATTGATGAAGCCGTTGATGGCGCTGGCAGCGCCGATGTCCACTGTGCCTGCGACGACCCCGCCAAGCAGGATTGCCGTCACCGTCGAGTGTCGTCCGCGCATGTTTCCCCCAAGCTCGAAGCCGCGACCGTAGCGAAGAACACCCGGGCTGCGAAGGCGGTCTCACGTATTGGTGAGCGTAGGGCCCAGTGCATCCTTGAGCGGCCCCAGCCAGGGGTCGTAGTGCCGCCAACTGTCCAGCCCTTCGCGGCTCAGTGGGCGGCGCACCTGTTCGGAGCTGGCGGTGCGCACGGCGCGCCGGTTCTCGTGGAAACGAAGCGCTGCCTCCTCGAACGGCAGGCCGCAATAGGCGAACAGGCTGCGGATTTCGCGCTGCGGATCGGCAACCAGCTCTTCGTAGTTCACGCGGTGCACGCGGCCCGGTAGAACGGAGTCGAAGTGTGCCATCAGCCGCACATAGTCGGCGTAGTAGCGCCCGAGGTCGGCGAGACCGTAGCTGAAGCTCTGTCCCACTGCGAAGTGCTGTTTGTAGGCGGACAGGCAACAGGCCAGCGGATCGCGCCGCACGTCGATGATCCTGGCGCGCGGCAGGATGAGGTGGATGAGGCCCGTGTGGACGAAGTTGTTCGGCATCTTGTCGACGAAGAACCGCCGTCCTTCGCGGCGATAGGCGCGGGTGCGAGCGAGATAGGTCTCTCCCAGCGCCTTCAACCTCGAACGATCCAACTCCGCCAGCGCCTGCGGATAGCGCTTGAAATCGAAAGGACCCGAACCCGTCGCGGCCCTCGCGACGGCGATGATGTCGGACAATTCCATCGTGCCTTCGATGGCCGAGTGGCTGGCCAGGATCTGCTCGATCAGCGTCGATCCGGAGCGTGGCAGGCCGACGACGAAGATCGGATCAGGCGTTTCACAGCCGCTGCCACTGCGCGTGGCGAAGAAATCCCCGGTGAAGAATGCGCTGGCACGGTCGACATAGGCGGTCATCTCGTCCGCGTCGTATTTCTGCAGCGATCGCATCAGCGCGTTGCCGCGTTCGTATTGCGCAAACGACGCGTCGAAATCTCCCGCATCTTCGAGAGCTTTGCCGAGCGCGAAGTGCAGCTGGGCGCGGTCGTCCGATGCGAGGCCGGCGGCTCCGGTAAGGGATTGCATAGCGGCAAGATCGGTCGCCGAAAATTCGATCGAGCGCAAATCGGCAAGACTCCACCATGCCTCTCCACTGGGTTTCAGAGCCAGGCTCTTGCGGAACGCGGCAATCGCGTCGTCGCGGCGGCCAGCGGTGCGCAGCACATAGCCATAGCGCAGCCATACCCGCGCATCGGCAGGCTGAAGGGCGAGCGCCTCCTCATACCCCGTGATCGCGGCGTCATAGTCGCCAAGCTGGCCCAGAATGGCCGCCCGGAACACGCGATAGGCGGCGTTTTGGGGTTCGCCGTCGATCAACCGTCCAATCTGGATGCTGGCTGCTCCAGGATCAGCCAGATGCTGGAACAGCACCGTGGCGTAGTGCTGCCGCGCTGCGGTGAAGTCGGGCCAGTCCTGAACGCAGCGCTCGAGAATCCGCGCTGCCTCCGCCGGCTCGCCGGCGCGCAGGACGGACTGCGCCTGCCGTAGAAGGGCCTGCGCGGCCGGGGAGGGTGTGGTGTTCATGCCTGCATCATGGCACAGCGCGGCCCGCTTCCAACGAGGGCCAATGCCATGGCACATTCCGGCCCGGGACGCTCAGAAAGGGATTCGACGATGCGCAGGCTTTTTTCATGGATCGCTGTCATTGCAATCTTGTCACCTGCCGCGGCGTTGGCGGCGCACGGCAAGGCCGGGCTGTGGTCCACGACCACGACCATGACAATCGCCGGGATGGCAAACGTGCCGCCGCAGACTCATTCGGCGACTTTCTGCATGACGCCCCAGGAGGTGAACACCGACGCGCCGCCGCCGTCGCAAAACCCGGCCTGCAAGATGGAGGGCGTGCATCATGACGGCCATACCATCACCGCCGATATGGTGTGCCACGGACAGATGGAAGGCACCGGCCATTTCAGCACCACCTACGACAGCGACACGCACTACACGGCGCAATTCTCGATGGCCATGAATGGCATGAAGATGAACAGCTCCGTCGAGGGAAAGTGGCTTAAGGCCGATTGCGCCGGAGCGACGCACTGAGGTGAACATGGCGCATGACGGTGGCTGCGCGCTTGCCGAACTGCTGCGTGCTGCGCGCCGCGCTGTCGTGTTCACCGGTGCCGGCATCTCCACGGAATCTGGAATTCCCGACTTCCGATCGCCCGGCGGCATCTGGACCAAGATGATGCCGATCGATTTCGATGACTACGTCGCCTCTGCAGAGATCCGGCGCGAGAGTTGGCGCCGGCGCTTTGAGATGGAAAGCACCTGGCGCGCGGTAAAGCCCAATGCGGGTCACGATGCGGTCGCCGAACTCGTGCGGCGCGGCACGGTCAGCCATGTGATCACGCAGAATATCGACAATCTGCACCAGGATTCGGGTGTGGCGGACGACAGAGTGATAGAGCTGCACGGCAACACGCGCTACGCCAAATGTCTCACCTGTGGCGTGCGGGTCGAGATCGAAGACATCCGCATCCATTTTGCGGCGCAAGGCGATCCGCCGGACTGCAAATTCTGCGGCGGCATCGTGAAGACGGCAACGATCTCGTTCGGCCAGGCGATGCCGGAGAAGGAGATGGATCGCGCGCGGCGTGCCGCGCTTGCCTGCGATCTGATGCTGGTATTGGGCTCCTCCCTTGTGGTCTATCCCGCGGCAGGGTTTCCGCTGCTCGCCAAGCGCGCCGGCGCCAAGCTTGTCATCGTCAATCGCGAGGAAACCGGACAAGACCCCTATGCCGATCTCGTTCTGCACAGCGAAATCGGCACGACCATGATCGCGGCTTTGAGGGGTCTTTCAGCCGTGTGAACCGTTCGAAAACCATTGTATCGATAAGGCTTTATTGTCGCTGTCCGTGCCACGAAAGAGCGTGGACGCTGGCCGTGCGGGGGCTAGTATGCGCCCCAGGATTCGAACCGTTTCAGGAGAACACGCTTTGCGCCGCTTCGACGACGACGACGAAGACGAAAAGAACGACAAGAAGGCTCCCGAGCCGCAGACCTCCCAGGTCGCCAATGCGCTGTTCAAGTCGCGCACCGTGCTGATCTTCGGCGAAGTCGACATGAAGATGGCTGAGCGTGTCACCGCCCAGCTCCTCGCCTATGCCGCGGAAGGCGAGGGCGACATCCGCGTGGTGGTGAACTCTCCGGGGGGCCATGTGGAGTCGGGCGACACGATCCACGACATGATCCGCTTCGTGCGCAACCGCGTGAAGATGATCGGCACGGGCTGGGTGGCATCCGCCGGCGCGCACATCTTCCTGGGCGCCAAGAAGGAGAACCGCTTCTGCCTGCCGTTCACCCGCTTCCTGCTGCACCAGCCGCTGGGCGGGGTGCGCGGCCAGGCGACCGACATCGAGATCGAGGCAGAAGAGATCATCAAGATGCGCGAGCGCTTGAACCGCGAGATCGCGGCCGAGACAGGCCAGACTTACGAAAAGGTCCTCAACGATACCGAGCGCAACTACTGGCTCGGCGCGGAAGACGCCGTGAAATACGGCCTCGTCAGCCGCGTGGTCCAGAACGAGCGCGAGATCTGAACATGGCGGCGCCGTGGTGGCGGGGCGCGGTCGTTTATCAGGTCTATATCCGCAGCTTCTGCGACGGCAACGGCGACGGGCAGGGCGATTTCGCCGGGTTGCGGTCGAAGCTCGACTACATCCAGAAGCTTGGCGTCGATGCGATCTGGCTGTCGCCGATCCATCCTTCGCCCAACCGCGACTGGGGCTATGACGTCTCCGATTATGACGGCGTGCATCCCGACTACGGCACGCAGGCCGATTTCGATGCGCTTCTCGGCGAAGCGCATGCGCGCGGGCTGAAGATCATCCTCGACGAGGTGCTTTGCCACACCTCAGACGAGCATGCCTGGTTTGCCAACAGCCTCGAGCCGGGCAACGCGAAGAAAGACTGGTTCGTCTGGGCCAATCCGAAAGACGACGGCACCGTACCCAATAACTGGCTGGCGGTGTTCGGCGGACCGGGTTGGGCGTATCGGCCCGAGCGGCGGCAATATTACCACCACAAATTCCTGCGCGAGCAGCCGAAGCTGAACTGGACCGCGCCGGCGGCGAAGCAGGCCGCGCTTGATGTGCTCACGCACTGGCTTGCGCGCGGCGTCGACGGTTTCCGCCTCGACGTCGCCAATGCATATCTCCACGACGCGACGCTGACCGACAATCCGGCGATCCCGCCGGCCGGGCGCAACGCCTACAACTGGTCGCACCCGGCGAACATGCAGCGCCATCTGCACGACTCCAACCTGTTCGAGAACCGCGCCGAGCTCGACCTCATCCGCCGCACGGTCGAGAAATTCGACGACCGTTTCGTATTCGGCGAATTCTCCGAGGAGTTCGAGCGCGCCGGCGCGTATCTGTCGCCGCAGGAGGGGCTGCATGCCGGCTATACATTTGGGCTCCTGCTCGCGAGCCGGCTATCGCCGAACTATTTCCGCAAATATTTCGACGCGCTGGCCGCGCATCCCGCGCATTGGCCATGCATTTCGCTTTCGAACCACGACGTGCCGCGCACCGTGACGCGTTTCGGCGCCGGTCCGGAAGGCGACCCGGCGCTGGCCAAACTGCTCTTCGCACTTCTCGGTTCCCTGCGTGGCACGACGTTGATCTATCAGGGCGAGGAACTGGGGCTTCCCGAGGTCGATCTCAGACGCGACCAGCTCAGGGATCCGGTCGGCGATCTCTACTACCCGATCGCCAAAGGCCGTGACGGTTGCCGAACGCCGATGCCCTGGGATGCCAAAGCGAAGAACCTGGGCTTTTCTACCGGCACGCCGTGGTTGCCGCTCGGACCCACGCATCGCGCGCTTGCGGTGTCGGAGCAGGAGGGCAATGCAGATTCCCCGCTCGCATTCGCCCGCCATTTCCTGCGCGGTCGCAAGGCGAGCGCCGCGCTGCGCCTCGGAGGGATTGCCTTTCTCGACGCCGAGACGCCGGTGCTGGCCTTCACCCGCACGCATGAGGGTGAGCGCATCCTGTGCGTCTTCAATCTAAGCCGCGAAGACGCGACGTTCGCCCATGCACTGGCGACCCAAGGCAACGTGATGGACCTGGGCTGCGGAAATTCCACGGAACAGGGCGCAAGCCTGCATCTTGGTCCGCTAGCCTGCCGCTTCGTCGCGCTCTGACGCCGCGAAGGCCGCCAGAACCGCCTCGATCGGCAGCAGGACGCATTTGTGGCGGCTGCGATGCTCGGCCACGCCATTGAACACGGCGAAGACGTCGAAGGGCGCGCATGGCGGCGCGGCGCCTTCCAGCATGGCGCCGACACCTTCGTGCAACTCCACGACCTCGTCCCGGCTCATGCCGACCCCTTCTGCGCCAAGAATGGCGGCGGCGGCCTGGGTCAGGACGCAGGCCATGGTGTGATGGGCGAGCGCCTGGATGCGCCCATCCTCGATCAGCACGTCGACCACCACCTTGTCACCGCAGGCCGGATTGTGGGCCGTGCCGGTCCCGCACGGAACCTGTAACCGGCCCGAGCCGGTGGCGTTGGCCGCCAGGCGAAGCAGTTCGTGCTTGTAGAGCGGGTCGCTCATTTCGCGGTCATGGCCTCCTTGGAGGCGCGGTAGGCCGCGAGCCCCTCAGGCGTGTCGATGTCGGTCAGAGGTCCGTCATCCGGGGCCTCGACCTCGCATACCAGTTCGGCATTCTGGCCGATCAGCTGACGGGCGCCAACATCGCCCTCGATCGTCAGCATTTCCGCGAAAAATCGGCGCGCCCACAGCACTGGATTGCCGCGCTTGCCGTGGCGAGTGGCGACGCAGATTGCGCGCTCCTCGCCGGGGTCGAAGGACGCAATCAGCTTGTCGATCAGGGCGGCGGACACGCCGGGCATGTCCCCCAGAAGCACGACGGCGCCGTCACAATCGACGGGCAGCGCCTTCAGTCCACACTTGAGCGATGTGCTCAATCCCTTTGAAAAATCAGGATTGTCGACGAAGAGGGGAGCCAGAGGGGAGACCGCCTTTCGGACCTCGGCATCTGAATTGCCCGTCACCACGATCACCGGCGCAGCTGCACTCGCCAATGCCGCCTCGACGGCATGCCGGATCAAAGGCTTGCCGGCCACTCTTGCCAAAAGCTTGTTGGAGCCCATGCGCGAGGACAGTCCAGCCGCGAGCACGATCGCGCCGATCTTCGGCAGCCGCGGCGTCTGGGCCGGCGCTTCGTCGCGCGGCTGCGGCCGCGACGGGATTTCGCTCAGGAGACCGCCCACACCCATCCCGGCAAGGTCCGCGCCTGCCACCGGCAGACCGGCCAGCACCCGCCACAGCACGAAATCGAAGCCATTGAGCTTGGGCGAGCGGGCACAGCTCGGCAGGCCGATCACCGTG
>DATEZM010000397.1:0-4770 GCA_035255625.1 Rhizomicrobium sp.
CGAGCGCGACAGCGATCTCGAGGTCGGCGTTGCCGATACGAAGACGTTGCGCCTGGCCGCGCGCCGCACCTGGCGCTTTTTCGAGACCTATGTGACCGCGGAGGACAATTTCCTCCCACCGGACAATTTCCAGGAGGACCCGGGCGCCGTCGTCGCCCACCGTACCTCGCCGACCAATATCGGGCTCTATCTTCTCTCCGTGGTGACGGCACGCGATTTCGGCTGGATAGGAACGGTCGACGCCATCGCGCGCCTGGAAGCAACCATTGCCACCATCAACCAACTCGAACGCCAGCGCGGACATCTCTACAATTGGTACGAGACGCGCGACCTGCGACCGCTCGAGCCGCGTTACATCTCCACCGTCGACAGCGGCAATCTCGCCGGCCACCTGATCGCGCTGGCGCATGCGTTGCGGGAATTCTCAGGCGCGCTGCTCGCGCCGTCCTGGCGCGAGGGCATCGGCGACGCGCTCGATCTGCTGCGCGAGACGACGGACGATAGTCGTGCGGAGGTCCTGCAAATGCGCGGAAATCTGCTCGACGACTTCTCGGCCGTGCTCGAGCACGAGGTTAGTGACATCACAGCACAACTCGGCGATCTCGAACGCGGGGCGGAGACAATCGCTGCTCTGGCGCTGCAGCCGGATGCCGCCTATTGGGCGACCGCATTGCTGGCCACGATCCGCTCGCATCGGCGCGATGCCGAAGCGCTGGCGGCCGAGACGACCGACAAAAACGATCCGGCCACGCTAGGCGCCGGCCAGTTGCGCCATCGCCTCACAACCCTCGCTGACGGCGCCATCGCGATGTTTAACGCGATGGAGTTCGGCTTCCTGCTCGACCCAGGGCGCATGCTTTTTGCCATAGGCTTTCGCGTCAACGATGCCGTGTTGGATGCGAATTTCTACGACATGCTGGCCTCGGAGGCGCGGCTCGCCAGCTTCATCGCCATCGCGAAGGGCGACGCGCCAGCGCGCCACTGGTTCCGCCTGGGCCGCACCCTGACGCCGCTGCCCGGCGGTTCGGCACTGATCTCCTGGTCGGGCTCCATGTTCGAATATCTGATGCCGTCGCTCGTCATGCGTGCGCCGGCCGGAAGCCTGCTGGCGGAGACCAACCGGCTGGTGGTGCGCCGCCAGCGCGCCTACGGCGACGAACTGGGCGTGCCCTGGGGCATCTCGGAGTCGGCCTTCAGCGCCCGCGACATCGAACGCACCTATCAGTATTCGAGCTTCGGCGTGCCCGACCTTGGTTACAAGCGAGGCTTGGCCGAAAATGTCGTCATCGCGCCCTACGCTACCGCGCTCGCCTCCATGGTCGATCCGGCCCATGCCGCGCGCAACCTCGATCGTCTGGCCAATGCCGGCGGCCGCGGAGCCTGTGGCTGGTACGAAGCGCTCGACTATACGCCGTCGCGCCTGCCCGAAGGTGCCAAGGTCGCCATCGTGCGATGCTATATGGCGCATCACCAGGCGATGAGCCTGATCGCCATTGCCAATGCGCTGTTCGACGGCCGCATGCGCGCGCGTTTCCATACCGAACCGATCGTTCAGGCGGCCGAGCTGCTGCTGCAGGAACGCATGCCGCGCGACGTCGTCGTGGCGAGGCCGCCGCCGGCCCAGGTCGCCGAGACCGTCGAGATCGGAACCATCGTGCCCGACTCCCGCCGCCGCTACACGACGCCTTACAGCCGGCTGCCGCGCACGCACCTTCTCTCCAACGGCGACTTCAGTGTGATGCTCTCGACCGCCGGGTCCGGCTATCTGCGCTGGCGCGACGTGGCGGTGACGCGCTGGCGCGAAGATCCCACCTGCGACGAGTGGGGCAGCTACTGTTTCCTGCGCGATGTCGAAAGCGGTGCGGTCTGGTCCGCAGGCTACCAGCCGACTGGCGGCGAACCCGACGATTACCTGGCGAGCTTCACCGAGGACCGTGCCGAGATCGTGCGCCATGACGGTTCGCTTATGACCCAGACCGAACTGATCGTCTCGCCGGAGGACGACGCCGAAGTCCGCCGCATCTGCGTCGCCAATCACGGCCCGCGACGGCGCGAGATCGAGCTCACCTCTTATGCCGAACTGGCGTTGGCGCGACAGGGCGACGACGTGGCGCACCCCGCCTTCGCCAAGCTCTTCGTGCAGACCGAGTTTGTGCCACATCTGGGCGCCATCATCGCCACGCGCCGGCGCCGCTCCGACGCCGATCCGCAGGTGTGGGTGGCCCATCTCGCCGTGGTGGGAGGAAACAATCCGGGCGAAGTCCAGTTCGAAACCGATCGCGCGCGCTTTCTCGGCCGCGGCCAGACCATCCGCAATCCGGCCGCCGTCATGGAAGGCTGGCCGTTGTCCAACACCGCGGGCGCGGTGCTCGATCCGATTTTGTCGCTGCGCCGGCGCATATCGGTACCGCGCGGCGCCACCGTGAACGTCGCGTTCTGGACCATTGTCGCGGCGACCCGGGAGGAGGTGCTCGAACTAGCCGAGAAATATTCCGACGAGGGTTCCTTCGACCGTGCCCGCACGCTGGCCTGGACCCAGGCGCAGGTGCAGCTTCAGCACCTGGGCCTGCGTACCGCCGACGCGCATCTCTATCAGCGCCTCGCCAACCACGTCCTTTTCTCCGATTCGACGCTGCGGCCGCCGCCGGAGTTCATCAAGCGCGCCGTGCGCAAGGCCTCGACGCTGTGGCCCTATGGCATTTCCGGCGACCTTCCGATCGTGCTGGTGCGCGTCGCCGCGGACGACGATCTGAACCTGGTGCGCCAGCTTCTTCGGGCGCACGAATATTGGCGCGCCAAACGGCTCGCCGTCGATCTCGTCATCCTCAACGAGCGGGTTTCGTCCTACATCCAGGATTTCCAGGGCGTGATCGACTCGCTGGTGCGCATGAACCGGACCATGCCGCACATCTCCCGCCCGGAGGTGAAGGGCGGGGTGTTCGCCCTGCGCGCCGATCTCATCACCAGCGAGGCCGCTGAACTGCTACAGGCGGCGGCGCGCGCGACGCTGCGCGGCCAGAACGGCTCGCTCGCCGATCAGGTCAACGCGGCGCGCGAGCGCCGTTCGGTTGGTGCACCGCCGCAGCGCAAAGCGCTGCCCACGGGCACACCGGAGACCCCACTGCCGCGGCCGGAACTCGAGTTCTTCAACGGGCTGGGCGGATTCGCCGGCGATGGCCGGGAGTACGTGACGATCATGGAAGGCGGCGCGCGCGCGCCGATGCCCTGGATCAACGTGATCGCCAACCGTGATTTCGGATTCACGATCGGCGCGTCCGGCGGCGGTTATACCTGGGCGGTCAACAGCCAGCAGCATCAGATCACGCCCTGGTCGAACGATCCGATCGTCGATCCGGCCGGCGAGGCGCTCTATATCCGCGACGACGACACCGGTCAGCTCTGGAGCCCGCTCTCGAACCCCATCCGCGAACGCACCGCCCGTTACACCGCGGCCCACGGCCACGGCTACAGCCGCTTCGAGCACAATGCCCACGGCATCGGCGCCGAGTTGACGCTGTTCGTGCCGCCCAATGATCCAATCAAGATCGCGCGACTGAAGCTGACCAATCTTTCAGGAAGGGCGCGGCGGATTTCCGTCACCGCTCTCGTCGAATGGGTGTTCAGCTCCACCCAGCGCCAGGGCCGCACGTTGATCACAACCGAGATCGACCCGAAGACCGGCGCGATGTTTGCGCAGAACCGCTGGAACAACGATCTGGGCGAGCGCGTCGCGTTCCTCGACATGGCGGGAAAGCAGAACGCCTGGACCGGCGACCGCACCGAGTTCATCGGCCGCGACGGCGCGCGCGACCGCCCCGCCGGCCTCGTCCATGGCATGGCGCTGTCCAACCGCAGCGGCGCGGGTTTCGACCCGTGCGGCGTACTGCAGGCCCCTGTGCGCCTCGACACTGTCGGGACGGCGGAGGTCCTCGTCTTCCTGGGCGAGACCGCGACGCGGGCGGAAGCCGATGCCCTGATCGAGAAGTATCGCGCCGCCGATCTCGACGGCGTCTTGGCTTCGGCGACGAAGCAATGGGACGACGTCTTCGATGCGGTGCAGGTGAAGACGCCCGATCGCGGCCTCGATCTTCTCGTCAACCGCTGGCTGCTCTACCAGACGCTGGGCTGCCGCATATGGGCTCGCACGGGCTTCTACCAGGCAAGCGGCGCCTATGGCTTCCGCGATCAGCTGCAGGACGTGATGGCGCTGTGCGTCGCGCGGCCCGACATCGCGCGCGAGCATCTCCGCCGACGGGTGGCCCGCTACGGCGACGGCTGGAGCCCCTTCCCCGCCCCCAGGGTCCTGGCGACCACCGCCAAGACGCGGCCGCTCGAGGGGGTCGACGACCTCCGCCCGATGCTCGATGAGCTCTGGCAGTTCATGGAGGAGGCGGGCCGCGACCCCGCCAGCATCGACGTGTCGTTCGGCACCGGCGCCGGCGGCAGCCCAGGCAGCGACTCCTTCGATCCCGAGGCCCACCTGGCCGCCGCCGAGGAGCTGACGGCGCTCGGTGTCACGTGGTCGGGCGCCGGCGTGCCCGGCGACTCGCTGGCCCACGCGCTCGAGTCCCTCGAGCGATTCGGTTCCTCCGTCATCCGGTAACCCGCCTCACCGGCGCCCACCGGCGCCCACCGGCGCCCACCGCGTCCACCGCGCCCCGGTCCCCGCTTCGGCCGCACGCCGGCCCTAGATTGATCCCGGGACCACGTCTCGCCCCTCCCGTCGAAGGGCGAAGACGTGCACGGGGACGAAAAGGGGGTCCCATGACC
>DATEZM010000398.1:0-5134 GCA_035255625.1 Rhizomicrobium sp.
TTCTCGCCGCCGGAGAGTTTCAGTCCACGCTCCCCCACCATGGCGTCGTAGCCGAGCGGCAGCTCGCGGATGAACTTGTCGATCTGGGCAAGACGCGCCGCCTCCTTGACCTCGGCCTCCGTCGCGCCGATGCGGCCATAGGCGATGTTGTATTTGACGGTGTCGTTGAAGAGCACCGTGTCCTGCGGAACGATGCCGATGACCTTGCGCAGGCTCGCCTGTGTGACATCGCGGATGTCCTGCCCGTCGATGGTCACACTGCCCGACCGGATGTCGTAGAAACGGTAGAGAATGCGGCTGATGGTCGATTTGCCGGCGCCGGATGGGCCGACCACCGCAACTGTCTTGCCGGCCGGAACCGTGAAGCTGATGCCCTTCAGCACGGTGCGGGCCGGCTCGTAGTTGAAGACGACGTTTTCGAACCGGATCTCGCCGCCACGGACGACGAGATCGGGCGCGCCGGGCTTGTCCTTCACCTCCTGCGGCTGATGCAGCAGGCGGAACATGGCGTCCATGTCGACCAGCGACTGAGTGATCTCGCGGTAGGCGGTGCCGAGAAAGTTGAGCGGCTGCTGCAGCGTCACCAGATAGCCGGTGATCATCGTCAGCCCGCCGACCGTCACCTGCCCGTGCATGATGCCGATGCCGGCCAGCACCATCACCGCGCCAAGGCCAACCGCCATGATGAGCGCCTGCCCGGTGTTCAGCACCGCCAGCGAGGTCTGCGCCTGGATCGAAGCCTTGGCGTAGCGTTCCATGGAGCGGTCGAACCGGCGCGTCTCGTGCCCTTCGTTGTTGAAGTATTTCACGGTCTCGTAGTTCAGCAGGCTGTCGACCGCCTTGGTGTTAGCGTCTTGGTCGCTCTGGTTCATGTCGCGGCGGAACTGGATGCGCCAGCGTGTGATGGCGAAGGTGAACCACACATACAGCACCACCATCACGATGGTGGCGAGCGCAAACCACAGATTGAAGAAATAAAGGAAGACGGCGCTGGTGATCGAAAGTTCGAGCAGCGTCGGAAAGGTGTTGAAAATGGCAATCGACAGCAGCGTGTCGATTCCCTTTGTGCCGCGTTCGATCACGCGCGACAGACCGCCCGTCTTGCGGTCGAGATGAAAGCGCAACGACAGCGTGTGAATATGGGCGAAGGTCGAAACGCCGACCTGGCGCAACGCGTGATACTGCACCTTGGCGAAAACACCGTCGCGCAGCTGCGCGATGGCAGTCGTCAGGATGCGCGCGATGATCTGCGCGGCGATCAGGCCGATGACAGCGGCGAGGATGGCCATGGTGGGATTGTGGTTGAGCTTGTCGACCAGCCTGCCGTTCAGGAACGGCACGGTGGCATTCGCCAACTTGGCCAGTACCAGGCAGACAAGCGCGATCGCCACCCGGCCTTTCAGATCGGGCCGCCCCTTCGGCCAGAGATAGGGCATCAACGTCCAGAGCGGCCGCAGAGACGGTGCGCCGTCGCCGTCCTCGACAGGATGTGCCGCCATCTAGTGGTGCCCCATGTTCCCGCCGCCGAAAGCGAGGAAGCCCGCAACGACGGCGATCAAAGCAATGATGGCTAGAATGATGGCGGCGCGCACGGCTAACCTTCCTGTTCGAATCTGTTTAGGAACTGCCGCGCAGACGTGCAACCCTGAAAGCGCCATGGACAACAAGGCTCCCGCCATTTGCGTGTTCTGCGGCTCCTCGTCCGGCGTACGGCCGACCTATGCCGCGGCGGCGAACCGGCTGGGCGCGCTGATCGCGAGCCATGGCTTCCGCATGGTGTTCGGCGGCGGCGACGTGGGGTTGATGGGCGAATGTTCGCGGGCGGCGCGGTCTGCCGGTGCGCATGTCTTCGGCGTCATCCCGGGGTTCCTGCGCCGGCGCGAGCCGTCGCTGGAGGGCGCCGACGAGGTCATCGTACCCGACATGCAGATCCGCAAGCAGCGGATGATCGACGCCTCCGACGCCTTCGTCATCCTGCCCGGCGGGCTGGGCACGCTGGATGAGCTGTTCGAGGTGCTCTCGATCGCGCAGCTCAAGGAGCACAACAAGCCCATCGTCATCGTCGACATCGACGATTTCTACGCGCCGCTGTGGCCACTGATCGCGCGCACGCAGCATGAAGGTTTTGCCGCGAGCACGGTGCAAGAGCTCTATCACGTGGTGAAGACGCCGGAGCTCGCCGTCGCGGCCATCGAGCGCCTACTCGGCTACGCGTCGCGATAGCAGCGGGAGGCGGCCCTCGAGGCTGACCAGAACCAGCGCCGACCAGATCAGGCCGAAGGCGATGGCATTGGTGCGGCTGAAGGGCTCGCCCAGCATCAGCGTCGCGACGATCAGCGTGATCGACGGCGAGAGATATTGCAGGAAGCCAAGCGTCGTCATGCGCACACGGCGCGCGCCGGCCGCAAACATGACGAGCGGCAGCGCCGTCAACGGTCCGGTGAAAATCAACAGCGCGTTGCGGCTGAGCGACGGCGACGGAAAAGCGCCGGTGCCGTTCAGCGCCCAGACGACGATGACCACCAATGTCACGGGCAGGAGTAGCGTCGTCTCGATAGTGAGGCCGTCGAGCGCATCGACCGGCGTCAGCTTGCGGACATAGCCGTAGAAGCCGAAGGTCAGTGCCAGGGCCGGCGCGACCCACGGGATGTGGCCCAGCGCCAGCGCTTCGATAGCGACGGCGCCCGCCGCCAGCGCGATCGCGGCGACACGAAGCGCGGAAATCTTCTCATTCAACAGAACGACTCCGAGGCCGATGGAGACCAGCGGCGTAAGGTAATAGCCGAGCGCGGCGTCCACCAGTTGATGGGAGGTGACGCAATACATGTAGAGCGTCCAGTTCACGGTGATCAGCAGACTGGAGGCGGCGAGCGCGCCCATCAGGCGGGGCGTGCGCACCACGCCGAGGAAGCGCGACAGCCGTCCGCGCGCCGCCGTGACGGCAAGCCCAAACAACGCACACCACAGGATGCGGTGCAGCGTGATCTCGACCGGCGAGATGCGGCCGAGCAGTTGCCAATAGAGCGGCACCAGGCCCCAGATGAAATAAGCGCCGCCGGCATAGAGAATGCCGCGTGTTTCACCTTGGTGCTCATGCTCGGTCATGGGCCATGACAGTCGGCGAGTGGGGTCGAAAATGCATCGTCCAAAGACGCCGACCACCTATGCACCGGGAGCGCCGTCGCGAAACAATTTGTAACGAACCGAGTCGGTCAGCGCCTCGAACGAGGCGTCGACCAGGTTCGCCGAGACCCCGACGGTCGACCAGCGATTGCCCTTTCCGTCGGCGCTTTCGACCATCACGCGCGTCACCGCTTCGGTGCCGCTGGTCAGGATGCGCACCTTGTAGTCGACCAGGCGCAAATCGGCGAGATGCGCCGAATATTTGCCGAGATCCTTGCGCAGCGCCTGATCCAGCGCGTCGATAGGGCCGTTGTTGCTCTCGCTGACATTCATCAACGCCTCGCCGCCGACGGTGAGCCTGACCACCGCTTCGGAAACGGTGATGAGATCGCCGCGGGCGTTGTGGCGGCGCTCGACCAGGACGCGGAACGAGTCGACGTCGAAATAGTCCGGCACTTCGCCCAGCGCGCGCCGCGCCAGAAGTTCGAACGAAGCCTCCGCGCCGTCATAGGCATAGCCGAGGAATTCGCGCTGCTTGACGGTTTCGAGCAGGCGGGCGAGGCGTTCGTCGCGCGCGTCGATGTCGATGCCGGCTTCGGTCAGGCGGGCGAGGAGATTGGAGCGGCCGGCCTGGTCGGAGACCAGGATCCTGCGCGCATTGCCAACAGTTTGCGGCGCCACATGCTCATAAGTGCGCGGGTCCTTGGCGACGGCGGAGGAGTGCAAGCCGCCCTTGTGGGCGAAGGCGGACGGCCCGACATAAGCGGCGTGGCGGTTGGGTGCACGATTCAGGATTTCGTCGAGCAGGCGCGACACGCGCACGAGCTGGGCGAGTTGGGCGTGCGACACACCGGTCTCTAACGACGAAGCATAGGGCTCCTTCAGGAGCAGCGTGGGCAGGAGCGCGCAGAGATTGGCATTGCCGCAGCGCTCGCCGAGCCCGTTCAGTGTGCCCTGCACCTGTCGGGCGCCAGCGCGGATCGCAGCGAGACTGACGGCGACCGCCTGCTCGGTGTCATTGTGGGCGTGGATGCCGAGCGCGGCCGTCGGCAGCGCCTGCTTCACGTTGCTCACGATCGCGAACACCTCTTCCGGCATGGTGCCGCCATTGGTGTCGCAGAGCACTAGCCAGCGGGCGCCCGCCTCGTGCGCGGCCTTGATGCACTCCAGCGCATAATCCGGATTGGCCTTGAAGCCGTCGAAGAAATGCTCGGCGTCGAATAGCGCCTCGCGCTTCTTCGCCACGATTGCTGCGATGGACTCGGTGATACCGTCAATATTATCCGTACGCGGAATATCGAGTGCGACGTCGACATGGAAGTCCCAGGTCTTGCCGACCAGGCAGACCGCGTCGGCGCTCGCGCCGAGCACGGCGGCGAGGCCCGGATCGTTGGCGGCGCTGCGGCCCGAGCGCTTGGTCATGCCGAACGCCGTGAAGCGCGCGGCGCCGACGGGCGGCCGCTCTGCGAAGAACGCCGTGTCGGTCGGATTGGCGCCGGGCCAGCCACCTTCGATGTAGTCGATGCCGAGGCCGGCCAGCGCGAGCGCGATCTGCCGCTTATCCTCCACCGAAAAGTCGACGCCCTGGGTCTGCGCCCCGTCGCGCAAGGTCGTGTCGAACAGGAAGAGCCGCTCCTTGGTCATGAACGGCCCGCAGCCCCTTCATCAGAAGGATCAAATCGCGCGTATCGCTGCGCATTTTGCGCATCCCGGTGCGGCGGGCGCGGCGCGGGGCGATGAAGAGACCGGTTTTCAGGGCGTTGCGATTGCCAAGTCTTGCACCGGCGCCGGGCCGATTCCCACGATCTGGTCCTTCGGCAACAAAATTGTTTTTCAGAATCGAGAGGGGGGGCGAGGGGTACCGACGAGGCGAGCGCCGGCGCGGCCGGGCCAGGGCAGCAGCGATGATTTGATTTGTGTAATGTTCCGAGTGCATCCCCTGGATGTAGGAACGCTATCCTTCGAGTCAAGGGGGGGCGCCAAGTTTTTTCCTCCCCCGTTGTTACGGGCT
>DATEZM010000399.1:0-5305 GCA_035255625.1 Rhizomicrobium sp.
GACGACGACAATGTGCGGCTGGCGCTCGAGGAACTCGCGTTCTTCACGTCCAAGCTGACGATCCTCGGTGTCTATCCCGCCCATGTCTTTCGCGACGACATGCCGTAGGGCGTCAACCGCGCCGCCACCGGTAGTAGACGCGTGGGCCGGACCAACCCTCCTGCATCACCTCGTTCTCCCGCACGAAGCCTTCACGTTCGTACCACGCGATGGCTTTCGCATTCGCAACCGCGGTTCGCAGCAGGATCTCGTTGGGCAGATGCTGCCGCGTGAACGCAAGTAGCTTCTTGCCGATGCCTTTGTGTTGATGCTGCGGCGCGACGAACAGTTGGTCTAGATAGTTGTCCGCCTTTCGAAAGGCGAGCATCGCGGCGATCTCGCCGTCCAGTTCCGCCACATGGAGTTGCCAGCCTCTGGCGATTTCCACCGGAATGCGCGCCCGCAAGTCCGCGAAAGTCGCATCCGAGGGACTTATGAGGCCTGTCGACACATGGCTGTCCAGCCAGACGCGCGTTACCCCGTCGTAGTCATCTTCGCGCGCCGGCCGGATGACGAGGGCGCTCATAACGAGAAGCTCTCGCCCACGAACGGGAGCCCCATTTTCGCAATCACGCGCTGCGAGGCGGCGTTGTCGCGATTCGTCGCGTAGAAAAGCACTGGCTGACGCGGCAGAAGCCTGCTCCAGGCGGCAGTCACAGCTTCCGCCAGTCCATGCCCACGGTGGGGCGCGATCGTGTAGACCCCGATGTCGGCTGCCAGCGTGCTCCTGCGTGCTGCAAACGCGATGGCGGCGATGGTTTCGCCTGCAATCGCCACGCACCACGGCTCCCAGAAATGGCTGAGATCGACGAAGCCCGCCTCGGTCATCTCGCGGGACATGCCATTGCGAACGATGCGGGCGCGCAACGCATTTCCTTCCGGCGTCCCGTGACAGACGATCTCCGCATTGCAGGACCACGACGTGTCGCGCGGCAGCCGGTGGATCGGACCGAAATTGTGCGGGGTTAGCGGCGCTGTCACGCCCAGGATTTCGCAATAGGCCTCCGCGAAGCGCGGCGATGCGCCGGGGTTGCGGACCGGAGGCTCGCGGAGGATGAGTTCGTCGAAGGCGCGCGCCGTGTCCTGCCCCACATCCTCGCGCACATAACCGATCCAACCTTCTTCGCAGCCCGACATGTAGAGCAGTGGCGCCGGAGAAAGCTCGGGATCGTTCTCGCACCGAATGCGCCGCTCAGGCGTGATCCGGAAGCGCGTCGCCGCCTGCAATGCGAGCAGGGCGCGCGTCACATCGTCCCTTCCGCGAAAGCCTTGATCAGATGATGCGCAATGGCGACGGCTGGCGGCACTGAGATATCGGGGAAGCGCTCGCCCGCGATCAGCTTTTTCGCCTTGTCGCGATCGAGCCATATCGCGTCGGAGATCTCCTCACCATCGGGCGCGAAGTCGCGGCTATCGGCTTCCGCCAAGCATCCGATCATCAGCGAAGAGGGAAACGGCCATGGCTGGGTGGCGTGATAGTGCACCTTACCGACCTTGCAATTGACCTCTTCCATCAGCTCGCGGCGCACTGCTTCTTCGATGCTTTCGCCCGGCTCCATGAAGCCCGCCAGCGCCGAATAGAAATTTCCCGGGAAGCGCTTGTTGCGCCCGACCAGGCAGGCGCCGTCGTGTACCGCGAGCATGATCACCACCGGATCGGTGCGCGGGAAATGCTCGCTGTTGCAGTTCGCGCAGGTTCTTTTCCACCCGGCATCGGCGAGTTCGCTCCTGCTGCCGCAATTGGGGCAAAAGCCGTGACGGTGGTGCCAGTCGATCATCGCCTTGGCCTGGCCCATGATCGCCGCGTCGGGCATCGGCAGCGTCGCCGCCGAGGCGCGCGCGTCGCGGAAGTGTCCGAGGCCGGCAAGCGGACCCTCGTTTGCTGGATCGCTCGCCGTGGAAATGTCGAGCGCGAAGATGGCGCGATCTTTTTCGAGACCGAGAAAGATGCACGGCGCATCCGGCGCGGCCAGCGAGTCGGCCAGGCCCGGCTTGAGCAGTCCAAGCTCCACAGGCGCCGGCGATTTCTCCGGCCCGATGATGAACGGCATCAGCCGCCACATCGGCAACACGAAAGACGACGCGTCGCGCCGCTTCGCCGCCACCCATTCGGCGTCGGTCCGCTTGACGCTCGCCCGGTCGAGCGGATTGCCGGAAAAAGGAATCATGGAACACCTGATGTTTTGATGCGCCATCGTACGGGCAGGCGGCGACTCGCGAAACCGGCCAATCCACAGGCCCGACTCGCATTTTTTTGGTACTCGACCTATATCCCGCCCCGGAAGTCGGTTGGACGGACCGCTCGCCAACCCGGTCAGATCGGGAACGAAGCAGCCGTAACGAATCCGATCCGGGTCAGCCGGCTTCCACTTTCCTTCCAAATCGAATGTAAAGCATCCTTGACTCTGCTCGCTCACCCTCCTATGTAAAGGATGCTTTACAGGAGAGAGAGGAAGATGCCCAGAACCGCCGCGCCGGTAAAATACGCCGCCCACGCCTATATCTTGGAATTGATCGTAGTTCAGGGGCTCTACGTCCTCGCTGCCGCCAGCCGGCACTGGCTGATCGCCCATGCCGATGGCTGGGCGCTCGCGGCGGGAACCGTGCCGGCAATCCCGATCTGGCTGACCTTCGCGGTGCTCTGGCGCTATTACCGGCGCATCGATGAATTTGCGCGGCTCAAATTCCTCCAGACGCTCGCGATCTCGTTCGGCGTCGGTTCGTGCCTGTTGGTCACCTATTCCTATCTGGAGGATGCCGGCCTGCCGCCGCTCGCTATCACCTGGGCGTGGCCGACCCTGGCCGTCTCCTGGGCGCTCACGACCGCCATCATGCAGATTGTCCAGCAAAGTGAGAAATAACCTTCCCGCCCTGCGCGCCGAACGCGGCATGACGCAGGGCGCGCTGGCCGACGCGCTCAATGTCTCGCGCCAAACCGTCAACGCGATAGAGACCGGCCGCTACGATCCGAGCCTGCCGCTTGCCTTTGCAATCGCGCGGCTTTTCGACCGCCGCATCGAGGACATCTTCGTGGACAAAGGCTGAGCGAAGCTTGCCCGGCGCGAGGCCCAGCTTGCTATACTCGCCCCGCACCCCACCTAAGGTCCGATGAGCGACGAACCGTCCCTGGGTCTCGATCCCGCGCCCGCGAAGGCGAAGCCCTATCGCGTGCTGGCGCGCAAATACCGGCCGCAGGACTTTTCCGGCTTGGTGGGCCAAGAAGCGCTTGTCAGGACGCTGTCCAACGCCTTCGCCACGGGGCGCATTGCGCACGCTTTCATGCTCACCGGCGTGCGCGGCGTCGGCAAGACGACGACGGCGCGCATCATCGCCCGCGCGCTCAACTGCATCGGGCCAGACGGCAAACGGACGGAACCCACGATCCATCCCTGCGGCGTGTGTGAGCCCTGCGTCGCAATCGCCGAATCGCGCCATGTCGATGTGCAGGAGATGGACGCCGCCAGCCATACCGGTATCGACGACATCCGCGAGATCATCGAAGGCGTGCGCTATGCGCCAGCCTCGGCTCGCTACAAGGTCTATATCGTCGACGAAGTGCACATGCTTTCCAAGGCCGCATTCAACGGCCTGCTCAAGACGCTGGAAGAGCCGCCACCGCATGTGAAATTTGTCTTCGCCACCACCGAGATTCGCAAGGTGCCCGTGACGGTCCTGTCGCGCTGCCAGCGCTTCGACCTGCGCCGTATCGACACCGAAGAGCTCACCGGCCTGCTTTCCGTGATCGCCGCAAAAGAGAACGTGACGATCGCCCGCGATGCCCTGGCCCTGATCGCGCGCGCCGCAGAAGGCTCGGCGCGCGACGGCCTCTCGCTGCTCGACCAGGCCATCGCCCACAACGAAGCCGGCGAGATCTCGGCGGAAACGGTGCGCGACATGCTCGGCCTGGCCGACCGCGGCCGCGTGCTCGACCTGTTCGAGAAGCTGATGGGCGGCAAGATCGCCGATGTGCTCGGCGATCTCGGCCAGCTCTACGATCACGGCGCCGATCCGCTCGCTGTGATGCAGGATCTGCTGGAGATCGTGCACTTCCTCACCCGCATGAAGGTCGCGCCAGGCGCCGAAGGGTTCTTCGACGGCGGCTCGGGCGAAGCCAAGCGCGCCGCGGCGATGGCGGGAAAGCTCTCGGTCCCGTCGCTGACGCGCGCCTGGCAGGTGCTGCTCAAGGGTCTGCTCGAAGTGCGCGACGCGACGCGGCCGGTTGCGGCCTGCGAGATGGCGCTGATCCGCCTGGCCTACGCCGCCGATTTGCCGCCGACCGACAAGCTGGTGCGGGATTTGTTGGACAACGACTCGAGGCCGCGATCCGCGCCGTCAACCGGCGGCACGGACGGTCGGGGCGAAGGGGCGCGCGCAACTATCGCGTCTAGCCCGGCGCTGAACGCGAAACTCGCACCGGAACCAACGCTCTCTGCAGCGCCGTCCATCCAGATTCGTTCACTCGCCGAACTCGCGGCGCTGGCGCAGGCCAATGGCGCGCCGGTTCTGAAAGTGCATATCGAGAACGACATGCACCTCGTGGCGCTCGAGGACGGTCGCATCGAATTCCGCCCCACGACGCGTGCGCCGCGCACGCTGGCCGGCGATCTGTCGCAGAAGCTGAAGGACTGGACGGGAAGGCGTTGGTCGGTGTCGCTGGTGCGCGAAGGCGGTCAGCCGACGCTGGCCGAGCAGAAACGCGACGCCAAGGCCGCGAAATTCGAGAGCGTGACGCAGGAGCCGCTGGTGCGAGCCGTGCTCGATCGCTTTCCCGGCGCCGAGATCAAGGAAGTCCGCCGCATCGCCGACGACGATATCGCCGCGTCGGATGACGAAGCCTAATGGTCGGACCGGAAATCGAACGGCTGATCCAGCTTCTCGCCAAACTGCCGGGGCTTGGGCCGCGCTCGGCGCGCCGCGTCGCGCTGACATTGCTCAAGAAGCGCGATGTGGTTTTGGAGCCGCTGGCGCTTGCGATGCGCGATGCCGCGGCGGCGATCAAGACCTGCGAGGTCTGCGGCAATCTCGATACAGCCTCGCCCTGTTCGCTGTGCCGCGACCAGCGCCGCGACACCCATGTGCTCTGCGTGGTGGAGGATGTCGCCGATCTCTGGGCGCTCGAGCGCGCCGGCGTGTTCCGCGGGCACTATCATGTGCTGGGCGGCGCGCTCTCGGCGCTCGATGGCGTGACGCCAGAGCGCCTCAACGTGGCCAGCCTGATCGCGCGCGTGAAGCCCGGTGTCGACGAGGTGATCCTGGCGATGAACGC
>DATEZM010000400.1:0-2013 GCA_035255625.1 Rhizomicrobium sp.
AGCATGCTGGCGATGGCGGCCTGGACGCTCATTCCCGACAAACTCGACGGCGACACGAAGGCGGGCGGACGCGGCGCGTTCGTCGCCACGCTCATCGCCTTCTTCATCGCCGAAATCGGCGACAAGACCCAGATCGCGACCGTGGCGCTCGCCGCCGGCTATTCCAATCTCTTCGCCATCGTGGCCGGAACGACCGCCGGCATGCTCGCGGCCAACATCCCGGTCGTCTTCCTCGGCAACGCGTTTGCAGCGCGCCTGCCGATGAAGATCATCCATTATGTCGCGTCGGGGTTGTTCGCGGTGCTCGGCGCGATCTTCGTTGTCAGGGCCTGGGCGCATTGATGCGTGCCAGCTTCGCATGTGTCATGCGCGCGCCCGGGCCTTCCATCAGGCTCAGCGGCGGAACAGGCCGCCGATCAGCCTGCCCAGCGACGGTGGACGCTCGGTCGTGAGCACATGGCGGGCGAAGATGCGGCCGGTCCACAGGATCATCGCGACGGTGGTGGCAAGCGCCAGCGCGACCGCACCCCAGAGCTGCCAAGCCGGCGGATGGCTCGCGATGCGCAGCATCATGAAGAACGGCGTGTAGATGGGAACCCAGGTTAGTGTGCTGGCGAGCGGGCCGTTCGGATTCTGCATGATGGCGCCGATCATCAAATTGGGCAGCATCAGGATCAGCATCGAGGGGCCGAGCAGCGACTGCGCATCGGCCAGGCTGTTGGCCATCGAGCCGATGGCGAGAAACAGCGAACCATAGATCAGAAGGCCGCACAGGAAAAACAGCAGCAGGAAGGGCAGCGTGTTCATCGACGCGATCGCCGCCAGCGATACCAGCACCAGCGAGACGGTATCGTGGCTCGCCAGCGCCATCAGCACGAACAGCACCAGCGCCCAGATGACAAGTGTGGTCAGCGCTACGGCGATGACGCCAATCAGCTTGCCCGAGGTGATCTCGCGCGGCGTGGCGCAGGACAGCAGCACCTCGATCATCCGCGTCGATTTCTCCTCGACGACGCCCTGAAGAAGCACGGACGAGTTCATCACCGAGACGACGAACAGGATGATGGCCAGCGCGATGGGGACGATGGAGTCGATCATCGTGTTTCGCCGGCCGGCGCGGCTGGGATCACGGGTTTCGACGGTAACCGCCGTGTCGAGGATAGTGGAATCGGCGAGTTGCGGAGCGATAGCGCGGATCGCCTTCAGCTGCAGCGCCCTGGTGAGGGTGGCGGAAAGGAATTCCTGGAACGCTTGGTCGGACCTGGCCTCGGTCCAGACCTGCACTTTGGAACCACCGCCGAAGTCCTTGGGGATGACGACGATCGCGTCCAAAGGCGTCGCGTGGTCATCCGAAAGAACCCGCCGCGCCGCGCCGGCAAACGCGGCGCCTTGGGCGTGTTCGAGCCAAGGCGGCGCAGGCGAATAGATCGCGTTGTAGGTGGGAGCGACGCCCTTGCGCGACAAAGCGGCAAGGATGGCATCTTGTCCGATGCCGCCGCTGCGATCGACGACGGTGAAGACATGCGATCTCGGCGCACCGGCGCCCGTCATCTGTGGCACGAAGATCACGATCATGATCCATAGCGGGAACATCAGCACCGAGATGAGGAAGCCGCGCCGCGTGACATATTTGATGAATTCCTGCCGGGCGATGAGAAAGATGTGTCTCATGGCGCCTGTTCTCCGACGAGGCTGACGAACACTTCGTGCAGGCCGGGCGGCGAGACATCAAAATGGGTCAGCGGCACGGCCCGTTCGAAACAGGCAGTGAGAAGCGCGCGACCGTCATCGCCCTCTTTCAGATCGAGCGTCCAGAAGGGTTGCCCGGGCGACGGCGGCGCGGCATGTGTCACGCCCGGCACGCGCGCAAGAAAGCCGATATCGGCCTCGGCGCCCAGCCGCGCGCGCCGCGGCAAGAGCGCCCGCGCTTCGTCGAGCGTGCCTTCGAAGCGCTTTTTGCCCTTCGCCATCACAAGCACGCGGTCGCACAGCCGCTCGGCGTGCTGCATCGTG
>DATEZM010000401.1:0-2821 GCA_035255625.1 Rhizomicrobium sp.
GACAGGTCGGTGTAGATCTTCGCGGTGTTCGGATGATAGTTGCCGGTGCCGAAATGCACATAGGTGTGGAGTTGGCCGCTCTCGCGCCGCACCACAAGACTCACCTTGGCGTGGGTCTTCAGTTCGATGAAACCATAGACCACCTGCGCGCCGGCGCGCTCCAGATCGCGCGCCCATTTGATGTTCGCCGCCTCGTCGAAACGCGCCTTGAGCTCAACCAGCGCCGTCACCGACTTGCCGGATTCCGCAGCTTCGACCAGGGCGGCCACGATCGGGCTGTCGGATGAGGTGCGGTAGAGCGTCTGTTTGATCGCCACCACATTGGGATCGGCGGCGGCCTGGCGCACGAACTGCACCACCGCGTCGAAGCTCTCGAACGGATGGTGGACGATGATATCCTTCTCTCGGATCGCGGCGAAGCAGTCGCCGCCATGGTCGCGGATGCGCTCGGGAAAGCGCGCCACATAAGGCTTGAACTGAAGGTCGCGGCGCTCGTCGAGGATCAGTTTCTGCAGGTCCGAGAGGCCGAGCATGCGGTCAATGATGACGAGGTCGGGCGCGTCGAGGTCCAGGTGATCGGCGATGAACTCGCGCAGATCGTCCGGCATCGAGCTCGAGCATTTCATGTGGATGACGCTGCCGCGGCGGCGCTGCTTCAGCAGCGACTCGAACAACAGCATCAGGTCTTCGGCTTCCTCCTCGATCTCGACATCGCTGTCGCGCAGGACGCGAAAGACGCCGGAACCGATGACGTCGTGGCCGGGGAAAAGCTTATGCAGATAAAGCGTCACGACCTTTTCCAGGGGCAGGAAGCGCACCGTCTTGCCGGCCTCCGGCAAGCGGATAAAGCGCTGCAGCTGCGGCGGAATCGGCACCAGCGCGGTGACAGTCTTGCCGTCCTTGTCGCGCGTCAGCCTTGCGGCGAGCGTGAAGCCGAGATTTGGGATGAAGGGAAAGGGATGCGCCGGATCGATCGCGAGCGGCGTCAGCACCGGGAATATCTGCTCGCGAAAATGCGCGTCGAGCCAGTCGCGGTCGGCCTCGGTGACCTCATCGGCCTCGATGACGGCGATGCCAGCGTCGCGCAGTTCCACCGCCATCGGCGTCCAGACCGACTGCTGATCGGCGATCAGCTGCTTGGCCATGGCGTCGACCTGGACGACCTGCTGCGCCGGCGTCAGCCCGTCGGCGGAATGCGTCACGACGCCTTCCTTGACCATGCCTTTCAGCCCAGCGACGCGGACCATGAAGAACTCGTCGAGGTTCGACGCCGAAATCGACAGAAAGCGCATGCGCTCGAGCAGCGGGTGGCGGCGGTTCTTCGCCTCCTCCAGCACGCGGCGATTGAACGCCAGCCAAGACAGTTCGCGGTTGACGAAACGCTCGGGCGACGCCGGATCAATGGCCGGCACGTGGGCCTCCAGAGCCGGCTCGTCGATCTGAATCGGGTTGGACATCAAGCGCTTATCCTGTGGATAGCCATTCTAACCGGGGCGCACGACTCTGTCATGACAACCCGTCCTCGGCCAGCAATTCGCCCACTAATCCTAAGGAAACCGGGCGTTTCTCGGCCAGCGCGCGCGCATCCGCCCGCGCCACGAAATCGCGGACGGCGGCAGGCGAGCGTTCGACGGACCGGACAATGCGCATGACCACAGGATCGGGCACCGCCAGTTGCCGATCCGTGAAGAGTTTGCTCGTCAGCTGCGCCAAAAGCGCGTCGTCCGGGGCCCAGAGCGGGAAGGCCAGGAGCGCCTTAAATCGGGATTTCAGGTCCGGAAGTGCAGCCGGCCAGGCGCCTGGCGGCTCCCTGCCCGTCAGCAGGAGCGGTCCGGGATGGTGGAAGAGCGCGAACAGCGCCGCCTCGTCTGCTCCGGAATCGACATCCTCGACCGCGATCGCTCGCCCCTGTTCCAGCGTCGCGACGACCGTCTCCGACAGGGACGCGGCGGGAAAAATCAGGGCGCTCGCGGCTACCGCCCAGGCGCCTGCAAGATGAGACTTTCCAGAACCCGGCGGCCCGTAAAGCGCACCAGCCGGCGCGGACCAGCGCGGGAAAGAGTCGATGAATGCCACGGCTTCTTCATTTGCCGGCGCGACGATGAAATCGGCGCGGCCGAGCGCCGGCGGCGTGGCAAGGGGCAGAGGCAATTGCGCGGGCACGGTTCTGGTTCGCTAACGAAATGTCCGCCTGATGTGCCATGACACGCGCCCGCGGACCACCCCACGAAGCGACCTACCCGAGCGTCCGCGGTGTAAATGGATGCGTCATACGCTGGCCGCTCGCCGTGCCCAGGGCGGCGCCGAGAGCCGCGAGTGGTACGAAAAACCACGGGGAGGGCTCGCCGAGAATCGACAGCAACGGGATGAACAGCACCGCAAGCCACATTGCACCCACTCCGATTACCAAATTTGTGGCGTAGAGCTCGAAAACGTCGCGGCCCTGGCAGTGGCCGAAGATATAGAACGACGACGCCCAGGCCATAAGCGCCGGGCCGATCACCCAGATCGACGGGAGCACGGCGAAGAGGAAGAAGATCGTCAGCATGCGATCGGCACCCCTACCCGATCCCGAGTTCCCGCTTCGCGAAATCGAGCGCACCCTTGTAGTCGGCCTTGCCGTTCGGCGCCCGGAGCGGCACGCCGGCGATCAGCACGCGCTTGGGAGTCTTATAGCCCGCGAGGCGCTGGCGCACATGGCTGCGAATGCCTTCCTCGTCGAAATCGCCGCTGGTCACGACCACAGCGGTGATGGACTGGCCCCATTTCTCGTCCGGCACGCCGACGACGAGCGCGTCCTCGACCGCGGGATGCAGCTTCA
>DATEZM010000402.1:0-2649 GCA_035255625.1 Rhizomicrobium sp.
ACATCTTCGGCGGCTTCCTCGTCACGGCGCGCATGCTCGCGATGTACAGGAAGAAGGGTCAATGATGGACCCGTCCTTGAAAGTCGACTTGGCAGCGCTCGCCTATCTTGTTTCTGGCGTGCTGTTCATCCTGGCGCTGCGTGGGCTGTCGTCGCCGGCCACCAGCCGCGCCGGCAATCGCAATGGCATGATCGGCATGGCGATCGCAGTCGCCACCACGTTGTGGGTCGCAGGCGTCACCGATCCTCTGACCTGGGGTCTGATCGCTGGCGGTATCGCCATCGGCGGCGGCATCGGCGCGATCACAGCGCGGCGCATACACATGACCGACATGCCGCAGCTGGTCGCGGCGTTCCACTCTCTCGTCGGTCTTGCCGCCGTGCTGGTCGCTGCCGCGGCGTTCTATTCGCCCGAGGCTTATGGCATCGGCGCGGAAGGCGCGATCCGTACGCAGAGCCTGATTGAGATGAGTCTCGGCACCGCCATCGGCGCTATCACCTTTGCCGGTTCGATCATCGCCTTCGCCAAGCTCAACGGCAATATGAGCGGCGCGCCGATCCTTCTGCCCGCACGCCACCTGCTCAACATCGCCATCGCGCTCGGCATCGTCGCGCTGATCGTGATCCTGGTGCTGCAGCAGCCGGCCTGGGCGTTCTGGGCGATCGCAGTGCTCTCCTTTGTGTTCGGCATCACGCTGATCATTCCCATCGGCGGCGCCGACATGCCGGTCGTGGTCTCGATGCTCAATTCCTATTCGGGCTGGGCCGCGGCGGCGATGGGTTTCACGCTGGAGAACACCGCGCTGATCATCACCGGCGCGCTGGTGGGTTCGTCGGGCGCTATCCTCTCCTACATCATGTGCAAGGGGATGAATCGCAGCTTCGTCTCGGTCATCCTGGGCGGCTTCGGCGGCGAGACCGGCGGTCCCAAGGGCCCGGCGGAGACGCGCCCGGTCAAGCAGGGTTCGGCCGACGACGCGGCCTTCATCATGAAGAACGCGGGCAGCGTGATCATCGTGCCGGGTTACGGCATGGCGGTGGCGCAGGCGCAGCACGCGGTGCGTGAGATGGCGGATATCCTCAAGAAGGAAGGCGTCAAGGTCTCCTACGCCATCCACCCCGTGGCGGGCCGCATGCCGGGCCACATGAACGTGCTGCTAGCCGAAGCCAATGTGCCGTATGACGAGGTGTTCGAGCTCGAGGACATCAACTCGCAATTCGCCCAGGCCGACGTGGCCTATGTCATTGGCGCCAACGACGTGACCAATCCGTCGGCCAAGACCGATCCCAAATCGCCGATCTACGGCATGCCGATCCTCGACGTCGAGAAGGCCAAGACCGTGCTCTTCATCAAGCGCGGCATGGGCTCGGGCTATGCCGGCGTCGAGAACGAGCTGTTCTTCCGCGACAACACGATGATGCTGTTCGGCGACGCCAAGAAGATGACCGAAGAGATCGTCAAGGCGCTGGGGTAAGCCGCGGGAATGTCGATCCTGTCTACGATTTTGGGGATTCCGCTCGACGCAGCCGGTCGCGAACGGGCCTTCCGGAGCGTGATTGGCGATCTGAAAGGAACGCACGCCATCACTCACGTCCTGACCGGCGTTTATCACAACACCGAGAAAGCCGGCGCACTGCTGGCGGCTCAGGGCATGTTCGCGGTGGCGTGCGTCTTCGCGCTCGACCACCATTGGCCGCCGATGCCGACGCTTGGTGCCATCCTGCTCCTGCTGCTGGGCGCGCTGTTCGCCATGTCGATTCTGCGCAGTACCGCCAGCCCCTTCGTGGGCGAGACCGATGCGGATCCTGTGCGCGGTGCGTTCGACATGCTGGTGTCGCGGATGGTCCGCTTCAATGTCGCGCTCTATCTGACATTTCTGTCTGTTCTGCTCGTGGCGGTGGCGGCGCTGGGCTTCGTGTTGTGAGTTCCTTTGTCATCCGCCCTGCCGAATTCCCGCGCGACAAGCCGGCGGCACTGGCCTTCATCGATGGATTGCAGGAATGGGAGTACCGGTTCGAGAAGAACCGGCGGCTCGATTCGACCGTCGCCGCCGACCATTTCGCCACGCTGGAGAAGGACTTTGCCGCCAAGCCGCATGCGGTGTACCTCGCCGAAGCGCCTGACGGCACCGCTCTAGGCTGGGCGGTCGTCCTGGAGCAGGAAGACAACATCTTCGTTGTCGAGCCCGAGCGGCGGTTCGTCTACATTGCGGAACTCTACCTCGTGGAAGCGGCGCGCGGCGCCGGCGCGGGGCGCGCGCTGATCGCGGCGTGTGAGGACTGGGCGCGCTCGCGCGGCGTCAAGGTGCTGCGGATTGGCGTGCTGTCGGGCAATGCGCGGGCCCATGGCGTCTACCGCGCAGCGGGATTCGCCGACTACGCGGTGGAGCTGCGCAAATATCTTTGAGGGCCGGTCGCGTCCAGGGAGCGAAACAAAAAGGCCGCGGATCGCTCCGCGGCCTCTTCGTTTGGCTTTTTGCTTTGCGATCAGAACTTGATCGAGAGGCGACCCGTCCACGCGCCGTACTGGACGTCGTCGCGGGTGTTGCCGTCGTAGCGGCCCGACAGCGTCGCATCGTGGCCGAGCACGCTGCCCAGGTCGATATCGAGGCCGAGGCCCATCTCGCCATAGGAGCGGTCACGCGCCGCC
>DATEZM010000403.1:0-4618 GCA_035255625.1 Rhizomicrobium sp.
CGCGAGCGCGCATTCGACCGCCGCGATCACGCTCGCAAACTCCGCCAGCGCGCCGTCGCCGATCAGTTTGAATATACGCCCGCCATGGATGGCGACCTGCGGATCGAACACCCGCGCACGATTGATCTTGAGGCGGTCCAGTGTGCCGGCCTCGTCCGCCGACATCAGGCCGGAGTAACCCACTACGTCGGCGGAGAGGATCGCGGTGAGCTTGCGCTGCATGAAATTCGAATGCCGGAGCGAGAATTCGCCACCACAGTAGCGACTCGTGACGGCCCCGTCACCGCTTCTCCAGCGTCATCTTGAGCCCGAATTGCGGCCGCAGTGTCAGCCGGCCGAGTGGCACGACCGGATGGCCGGGCACCATCGTCAACCTGTAGCGCTTCAGGATCTGCCCCAGCACGATCAGGGCTTCCTGCATCGCAAAGCCCATGCCGATGCAGATGCGCGGGCCAGCGCCGAACGGGATATAGGCGAAGCGGTGGATCGCCTCGCGCTTGCCCGGCGCAAAGCGCTCGGGATCGAAATAGTCCGGCGCATCCCACAGCTTCCGATGCCGCTGGATAAGCCAGGGCGAGATCAGCACCGAGGTTCCGGCGCGGATCTCGACCGGGCCAACTTTGTCCGGCCCGATCGAGTCGCGGCTGATGAACGGCGCCGGTGGATAGAGCCGCAGCGACTCCTCCAACACTTGTTTCGTGTAGGGCATGCGCGCCGGATCGCCGTCCGCGGCACGAATCTCGGCCGCGACGCGGCCTTCGGTCTCAGGAAACTCCGACAACAGGTAAAGTGTCCAGATGAGCGCGTTGGCGGTGGTTTCATGGCCCGCCAGGATGAAGGTCATGGCATTGTCGTAGACTTCCGCCTCGCCAAACAGCACACCACCTTCCGGATCTCGGGTGGTCAGCAGCAACGTCAGCAGGTCTTTCGGCGCCGCGGCTGGGTCGGTTTCGATCTGCGCCTTGCGCCGCGCGACGAGCGCGCCCAATTCCTTGCGGAAGAACGCGACGGCGGCGCGGCCCTTGAGCCGTCCCGGCGTCGGCACCCAGAGCGGCAGGCCCAGCGTGGTTAGCAGGTCGACCCGTCCGATCGTCTCAAGATAAGCCGCGAAATGCCGCGCCAGCGCACGGTAATCAATGCGCACGTCGTCGGAGAACATCGTGTGGGTGATGATCGCGTAGGTGATGCGCATCATCTCTTCCGCCGCATCGATCATCGTCCTTGGGGCGAGATCGTCCCAGCGCTGGAGCGCTTGCACCGTGACCTTTGCCATCGGCCGGGCGAAATCGGCGACATGGCGCATCGAAAATGTCGGCGCGGTCGTGCGCCGCTGGAATTTCCAGCTTTCGCCATCCGCATTGAACAGCCCGTTGCCGAGGGCCGGTCCGGTGGTCTGCTGCACCTGGCGTCTCTTGCGGTAATTCTGCGCATTGTCCAACAGGACATGCTTGACGCCTTCCGGATCGTTGACCAGCAGGAAGTCCTGCAACCAGTTGCGGTCGTAGACATAGCGCTCGCGATAGGCGTGCTCGCTCCAGGCGGCGACCGCATTGCGGCCGATCTCGCGCACCGCCTCGATGCGGTTCAAGAGTCCCGTCCGGGGCACGGGCGCGGCGGGTCTCAATCGCAATTCTCTAAGGTCTGCCAGTGCTTCGCTCATCGCCCGACACTAGCATCGCCGCCGGTGTCTTTCACTGTGGCGGTTTACATTGACTTAAGGATGGGTGCGCTTAGTCTCACGGCTTCAGCATCGGACCCGCGCATGGCGAAGGACTTCATCGGCTATCAGGCATTGACCGACGCGGCCTTGCGCGGCGTCGTGCGCGATGCGCTGCGCCGGATCGAGAAGCAGGGGCTGGTCGGGTCGCACCACTTCTATCTCACCTTCAAGACGAAATTTCCCGGCGTCGATATCCCCGATTTCCTGCGCGAGCAGTATCCCGACGAGATGACCATCATCCTCCAGCATCAGTTCTGGGGGTTGAAGGTGACCGAGGAACGGTTCGACGTGACGCTGACCTTCAAGAAGCTGCCGGCGACGCTTGTCATCCCGTTCCCCGCGCTCACCGCCTTCTTCGATCCTGGCGTTCAGTTCGGGCTTCAGTTCCGCGGCTCCGAAGGCGACGCCAAGGGTTCGGGCTCGCCCACCATGCTGCCGCAGCCCGCCGCCGAGCAGAACCGCGAGAAGCTGGCCGAACCGGCCAAGGACGACGAAGCAGCCGAAAAGGCCGCGCCCGGCGAAGTCGTGAGCCTAGATTCGTTCAGAAAGAAGTAGCTCGGGCTCGACTTGTCCCGGCCGGTGTAGCGCGCTACGCCTCGCGCCGGACTTGCACCGAGCCCCGCCATGACCAAATCCACTCGTACCGAGACCGACACGTTCGGGCCCATCGAGGTCGACGCCTCGAAATACTGGGGCGCGCAGGCAGAGCGTTCGCTGCACAATTTCAAGATCGGCTGGGAGAAGCAGCCGCTCGCCATCGTCCGTGCGCTGGGCATCGTCAAGCGCGCCGCCGCCGAAACCAACATGGCGCTCGGTCTGCTCGACCCCAAGATCGGCGACGCCATCATCCGCGCGGCGCAGGAAGTGACCGAGGGCAAGCTCGACGCGCATTTCCCGCTCTCCGTCTGGCAGACGGGTTCGGGCACCCAGTCCAACATGAACGCGAACGAGGTGATCTCGAACCGCGCCATCGAGATGCTGGGCGGCGTTATGGGCTCCAAGAAGCCGGTCCATCCCAACGACCATGTGAACATGAGCCAGTCGTCCAACGACTGCTACCCGACCGCGATGCACATCGCCTGCGTGGAGGAGATCCATCATGCGCTGCTGCCCGCGCTCGCCATGCTGCGCAACGCGCTGAACGACAAGGCGCAGGCCTGGAAGTCGATCATCAAGATCGGCCGCACGCATACACAGGACGCGACACCGATCACGCTCGGCCAGGAATTTTCCGGCTACACCCTGCAGGTCGAAAACGGTATCGCCCGCATCGAGCAGACGCTGCCCGCGCTGATGCAGCTTGCCCAGGGTGGCACGGCGGTCGGCACCGGACTCAATGCGCCCATGGGATTCGATGTCATGGTGGCTGAGCGCATCGCCGCCATCACCAAGCTCCCCTTCACCACCGCGCCCAACAAGTTCGAGGCGCTCGCCGCCCATGACGCGATGGTGTTCGCCCATGGCGCGATCAACACCGTCGCCGGTTCGCTGTTCAAGATCGCCAACGACATCCGACTGTTGGGCTCGGGCCCGCGCTCGGGCTTGGGCGAATTGTCATTGCCGGAGAACGAGCCCGGCTCCTCGATCATGCCCGGCAAGGTCAATCCGACCCAGTGCGAGGCGCTGACCCAGGTCTGCACCCGTGTCTTCGGCAACCAGGCGACGATCACCTTCGCCGGCTCACAGGGCCATTTCGAGCTCAACGTCTACAATCCCGTGATGGCCTACAGCTTCCTGCAGAGCGTCAAGCTGATGGCCGACGCATCGGTCAGCTTCACCAAACATTGCGTGGTCGGCATCGAGCCTCGGCTCGACAACATCCGCCACGGGCTGGAGCGTTCGCTGATGCTGGTGACCGCGCTCGCGCCCAAGATCGGCTACGACGCCGCAGCCAAGATCGCCAAGACCGCGCACAAGAACGGGACGACGCTGAAGGAAGAAGCGCTCAAGACCGGCCTCGTCACCGCCGAGGAGTTCGATGCCATCGTCCGCCCCGAAGACATGATCGGGCCGAAATAGCGCGGTGCTCAAAAAGCGCTCCTTCTCCCTCGCCGGCCATCGCACTTCGGTGGCGCTGGAGGACGAGTTCTGGTCCGTGCTCGACGCGGCCGCGAAGGACGCCAACATCAGCCTCGCCGCCCTCGTGGCGCGGATCGATGCGGCGCGAGGCGGGCGGCCGCTGGCCAGCGTGCTGCGCCTGCATGCGCTGGCGGCCCGCTCCTGACAGCATGCTGACAGCAGCCTGGCAGTAGGGTGTCATGCGCTTGTCGTGAAAACGCAATCATCCTAGCGTCCGAAAAGGAAAGGCCTCCCGCATGATCACGCTCTATCACTCGCCGCGTTCGCGGTCCTCGCGCATCATCTGGCTCCTGGAAGAGCTGGGCTGCGATTACAAGATGGAGATCGTCTCCATCAAGCGCGGCGACGGCTCGGGCGCGCCCGCGGCGGATTCCTACAAGGCGATCAATCCGCTGAAGAAGGTACCGACGATCAAGGTGTTCGACGAGATCATCTATGAATCGGGAGCGATCTGTCTCTACCTCACCGACAGCCATCAGAAGCACGCGATCGGCCCGCTGCCCGGCCACAACAACCGCGCCGAATATGTCCGCTGGCTGTTCTTCTATTCCGGCGCACTCGAGCCAGCGGCGAACGCGCGCTTCGCGGGCTGGGACAAGGATCCCGCCAAGCCGACCGGCTTCGGGACTAGGCAGCAAGGACGACCAGCGCGGGCCGGGACGGAGTCGAAGTGCGAATCGAAGACACCGGGCCGGGAATTCCGCCAGAGCTGCGCGAACAAATTTTCAATCCGTTTGTGAGCACCAAGAAAACGGGAGTGGGATTGGGTTTGTCGATCGTTTCAAGAATTGTTGATGGGCATCACGGCACAATTCGCGT
>DATEZM010000404.1:0-2379 GCA_035255625.1 Rhizomicrobium sp.
TTCGACGTTGCAACGCTCGACGGGCGAAAGTTCAAGGTGCGGCCGAAGGTGACCGTGCTGGCGTTGGGCGCTATGGAGAATGCGCGGCTGATGCTCGCCTCCAGCGAGATCGCGATGGCGGGCGTCGGAAACCAGAACGGCTTGGTCGGCCGCTTTTTCGCCGATCATCCGATCCCGCGCGATACGGCGACGCTGGTCAATTTCGCCGGCGATCTGCCTGGCTATTACTTCAACGGCACCGACGCCCAAGGTACGATCGTGCGGGCCACCTTCGCGCCGACCGAGGACTTCAAGCGGACACATCACGTGACGGGCTCGCTTTCGACCGTGGAAAACCCCATCGAGCTGACCGAACTCGACAAGGCGGCGATCGTGACGGCGGCGTTGGCGGTTGGCGCCGAGGCCAGCTATGCCAAGGCCTATTCGATCGGCTGCGGGCTGGAACTCCAGCCCGATCCGGAGCGGCGGCTGACGCTGACCGGCCAGCGCGACGCGCTCGGAATGCCGCGGCTGAAGCTCACCAACAGTGTGTCCGACACGGATTTTCAACGCTATCGCGACACGCTGAAGGAGTTGGGGCGCCAAGTGCTCGCCGCCGGCAGCGGCATGATCCGTTTGAACTACACGACGCGGTCGGAGTGGGAAGGCGCTCTCGACTGGGGCGACCATCATCTCGGGACGACGCGCATGCACGACGATCCCAATCAAGGCGTTGTCGATGCCAATTGCCGGGTCCACGGCATCGCCAATCTGTTCGTGGCGGGGAGCGGCGTGTTTCCGACCTACAGCGCGTCGAACCCGACGCTCAATCTCGTCGCATTGACCTTGCGCCTGGCGCAGCATCTGCGCGCGGTGATGCGATGAGCGACAGGGGACCGAGCCGCCGCGCGGTGACGATCGGCGGTGGCATCGCCGCCGCTCTCGGCATTGCGGCGCTGGGAATCACGGTGCCGCGACTGTTCGGACGACATTACCGCAGGACGCCCTATGACGATCTTCTCTCGCTTCTGATCGATCGCGAAGCAGCGAAGCGCGTCGGTCAAGCCGCCATCGAGACGGCGGCGGCGCATTCCTTCGAAGGCGTGCTTCGTCCCGATCCTGCCGGTCTGGCCAAGGCACTGCGCCAGCGTATGGAGCGGCGCACACTGGCGGAGGTCACAAATTCGGATTTGGCACAGGGCAGTCTCCTAGAAGTGAAGGGCTGGGTCCTACCCGAAACGCTAGTGATGCTGAGCGTGCTGGCGGCCCGGGAGAGCTAGCGCCGCAATACCGCCGCCCGCTCACCGGCAGGCACGGCGCGAATGAGACCCCTGAGCGAATTGCCGAGCAGAACTTCATCGGCAGTAGCGAGATCATCCGGCGTGAGCACCGCTTCGCGGCAACGGCCCTCCTCGATCAGAGTGGCGCGCAGGACTCCACCGAGCAGGCCGCTCGAGAGCGGCGGCGTCAGCAGCGTTCCACCGCGATGCAGGAAGATGTTGCTGCGGCTGCCTTCTGTCAGTTCGCCCCGTTCGTTGACGAACAAGACTTCGTCTGCACCCAGATCCTTGGCGAGACGCTCCTGCTCCGAGTCGTGCAAATCGCGCCACGTCGTCTTGTGTTGCAACAGCAAGTCCGAGCTGCTGACGCGGTGCGGGGACAGCGCATATGTCCATTGGGCCGGTTGCGAGCCGAGCGGGACCGCAGCGGCCGCAAAGAGCCCCGCCTCATCCAGCGTCAGGCGTACACGCAACGGCTCGCCTGCCTGACCGACGGCTTCGGCCAGCACCGACACCGCTTTCGCAAGATCGAAAGGCAGCGAGAGAAAAGCCGCGGACTTCGCCATGCGCGCAAGATGGCGATCCAACCACACAAAGCCATCTTGCCAGCGCAACGTCTCGATCAACCCGATGGGCTTGCGCACGCTGTCGAAATAGCGCGCCTTGAGCAGGCATTCGGCGTATTCGGCGCCGGCCTTCGAATCCTGCACCACCGCGCCGCCGATGCCGAGCGTGCCCTGCCCCTGTTCGATGACGATGGTGCGGATCGCGACGTTGAAGCTGGCCGCGCCGTTCGGTGCGAAATGACCAATGGCGCCGCAATAGATGCCGCGCGGGCTTTCCTCCAGCTCCCGGACGATTTCCATGGCGCGGATTTTCGGCGCGCCTGTAACCGAGCCGCAGGGGAAGAGCGCGCGAACTATCGCTTCCACCCGCGTCGCCGGCCGCAGCTGCGCCGTGACGGTGGAGACCATCGTGTGCAGCGTCGGATAGGTCTCGACCGCGAAAAGATTCTCCACACCCACGCTGCCGATCAAGGCGAGGCGGCCGACATCGTTGCGCACAAGATCGACGATCATCAGATTCTCGGCACGATCTTTGGGCGAAGCTGCCAGCGCAA
>DATEZM010000405.1:0-3942 GCA_035255625.1 Rhizomicrobium sp.
GCAGGCCCCAATGGCGGATGGCGTCCTCGCGTTTGGCTTCTTCGATCTGGACGGCGGCGAGGTCGGATTGGCGCCTCAGATAGTCGCGCAACTCCTCGCGCAACGCCGGATCGGCGGAGGCCGCGGCAAAAGCCACGCCCGTGGAGGCGCCGTAGCGGGACTCGCGTGCGCTGTCCTGCTCAGCCATGCGCGCGGATCTTGATGAGCTCGGAGCGTTCGGCTGGCGCGAGACCGAGGCCGGCAGCGATGGCGAATTGCTTCTTCGCGCCATCCCTGTCGCCCGACCACATGAGCGCCTCGCCCCACTTCAAGTGCAGCCGGCCCCAATTCGGCGCGTATCTCGCCGCCTCTTCGAACTTGGCGAGCGCGAGGTCCGAGCGGTCTTTGGCGATCAGCGCCTCGCCCCACATCTCCAGCGCATCGGCGAAGTGCGGACTCGCCGCATTTGCGAGCTTGAACTTGTCGATGGCGCCACCCGCGTCTCCCTTCGCCAGCAGCATGGCGCCCCAATCTGTGTAAGCGAACGGAACGGACGGCGCATCCTGCGCTGCCCGGTTGAACCAAGTGGCCGCACCGGCGGTGTCGCCTCTTGCTTCCGCAACCCGGCCGCGCATCTCCAGACAGAGCGTGCAGTCATGCGGCGTGCGCGCGATCAATTGCTCGGCGGCTTTCAGATTTCCGGTGCGCGACCAGGCATAGGCCAGCCATGGCCAGATCATCGTGTGGCGCACATCGTCGACGCCGTTATGCGCGAGCGCCGCGCGGTCGGCCGCCTCCAGCGCGTCGCGTGCGCCGGGCCAATTGCCGAGACTCGCCTGCACATCGAAATTCGGCAGATCCGGTCCGGTGGTGGTGACGTATTCCGATTGCAGCAGAATGCCGTCGTTGGCGAGATGAGACCGCGCAAGAATGGCGCGCGCCGCGGCGGTGTCATGGTTCTGCGCGTAATCGGCTGCGAGCGTGCCTGGCGCGGAGACGCTCATATCGAATTCCGCCGTCTGCGATTCGGCGATGTCGGCCTTGACCGCGTCGCCATAGGCACCCGTCAGATCGCCAAGAAAGGAGTCGGCGTTGTCGACCAGGAACGGCACGATTTGCGGCCGGAAGTCCCTGTCCGCGCCTTCGTGAACAAGCCGCTTGAATTGGTGCATGGCATCGACCGTTTGCTGCAGATGGCCCAATGCCCATTGCGCAGGGGCAATGTCGAAATATCCGACCGGATGGCCGGGAGCCTCCGCAATCGTCTGCTCGCAGTACGGGATGGACTCGCGATACCTGCCGCCGAATTGAAACTGTTCTTCCAGCGCGGACCGCGACCAGGTCCGGTCAAGGCCCGAAGTCGCATCCACCAGGCGCTGTGCAACCGGCACGATGGTGGAGATCGGATGGCCCTGGGCGTAGAGAAGCAGCACATAGCGGTAGGGTTGTGTCTGCTCGAGCAGCGACTCCGCGGCACGCGACAGCAGCGTGTCCACATCCTGCTCGCTTCCCTCGATCGTGACGGGCGGATTTGCGTCCACGCGCACCGTGAGCGCGATGCCTGTCCGCGTGCGATAGAGCTCGCCGCTCATGTTCGTCTGGCTGCCGAGCGATGCGCGCAGGAAGTTCCGCAGCTCGAAAAACGAGACGCCGGTTGCCGGAATCTGGACCTTGCTGTCGTTGCCCCAGTTTCCGCTGATGCTGTCGGTGGAGCGGAACGACCATTTGTCCGCGTCGCGAACGAGGCCGTTGAGCTTGTCGAGCAGCCGTTGGGCAAGCACCGTGTCGTCAAGGCCGCGCGCGGCAAAATCCGGCGGCGCCTTGATCGGCTGGATGATCAGCCCCGTGGCCTCGTGCGCATTCCAGATCATTGCCACAAGGCCGACTGCCACCATCAGTGCGATGAGTGCGGCCCCCAGTTCGAACGCGAGCTTGACGAGGTCGTTGATGTGGTGAACCCGCAGCGACCAGTGGCGGACCTTGTCTTCGCGTTCGAGGTCGGCGGCCTGAAGCCGGACGAGTCTTGTCTGCTCTTCGAGAAAGATCTCCGCTTTGGCAGCGACCTTTTCATTGTGTGCCGCCGCCGCCATCGCAATCGACTGAGCGGTCGCATCCGGTAAGACGCGACCCTCGACGGCTTCCTCATGACGATCATCGGCCATGAGGTGTCCCCATGCGGGCGAGTTCGGATTTTTCGGCTGGCGTGAGATCGAGGCCCGTGGCGATGGCGAATTGCTTCTTCGCACCGTCCCTGTTGTCCGACCACAGAAGCGCCTCGCCCCATTTCAGATGCAGCCGGCCCCAGTTGGGTGCGTACTCGCTCGCTTCCTGGAATTTCGCGAGCGCGAGATCGGAACGGTTCTTCGCGATCAACGCCTCGCCCCACATTTCCAGCGGATCGGCGAAGTGCGGACCTTTCTGGTGCGCGCTGTCGAACTTCGCGATGGCGCCGTCGAGATCGCCTTTGGCCATCAGCATCTGGCCCCACAGCGTGTCGGCGAAGGGGATACTGGGCGACCGCGCGGACACCATCGCGTACCAGCGCGCCGCGCCGGACCAGTCGTGCTTCAAGGCGGCGATCCGGCCGCGCTCGCGCACACACAGATCGCAGTCGAGCGGCGTCCTGGCGATCAGCGCCTCGCCGCCGGCGATGTCGCCGGTCTCGGCAAGAGCGCGGGCAACGAACGGCCAAAGCGCTTGCGCGAGACTGTTGCGCAGGAAGCCGCGTCCGAGCGCAGCTTCCGCCGCGGAACGATCTCTCAGCACCGCCTGCCAATCGGAGAGATTGAAATCCAGCGTGGGCAACGTGCTCGCGCGCTGATCGGTTGTAGTGGCGTCTACGGGAAAACTCGACCAGGCGCGGCGCGCGGCACCGGGTTCATGCAGCGAAGCGAGCATGCTCGCCGCGGACTCCCGCGAATTCTCGACCGTGCCGCTATAGTCGGGCAGACGCGTGTCTGCCGTGTAATAGTCTCGTGCGGCGGCGAAATCGCCGACATCCGACGCCACATCTCCTTGCACGGAGATGAGCGTGACGGCTTGGGCCCTTGGCGTCATATCGGCGCCGCTTCCGTTCGCCATCAGCCGGATCGCCTTGCGCCCGGCTTGAAACGAATTCTCTTCGTGCTCCAGAGTGCCCTCGCCGCTTTCCAGATCGCCCCAGGCCAGAGCGAGGTCGGGATCGAGCGCGATCGCCTGCCGCATGCGAACGGACTGGGCGGGAATGTCGCCGGAAAAAAGCGCATTCACGCCCAAGCCCAGCGTCGCCCAGGCGCGTTCGCGCACCGTCGTGCCTTCGACGCTCAAGCGCTGAAGGATGGCGCTGGCGCCCGCGAGGTCTGGTTTGGCGGTCTCTTCGATGTAGGCGGCATAGCGATAGGGCTGGGTGCGGTGGTAGATGTCTTCCGCGACCTGCTGCAGCATCTTGTCGAGATCGGCGTCGGTTCCCGACACGGTGGCCGAGCCCTCGCCGCCGGCGCGCGCGGTGAGCGCCAGGCCGTTCGCGGTGCGATAGACCTCGCCCGTGATGTGTGTCTCATGGCCGAGCCAGCCGGCGAGCGTCCGCCATGCCTCGCCGAGCGAGATGCCGGTGTCGGGAATCTCGATCTTGAGGTCGCTGCCCCAATTGTTGGAATAGGACGCCGCCGGCCGCGCCGAATCCGTCGCATCCTGCATCGCGGCAAGCTTGTCCAGCAGCTGTCCCGCCACGACCTGGCCGGTCATGCCGCGCGCCGCCATGTCCGGAGGCACCGAGAACGCCTCGATCACCAGACCGTTGTCCCGCGACGCGGTCCACAGCGCCGTCCCGATTCCCGCGACGATAAGAACGCCGATGGCAACCAGCATCATCTGCAGCGCGCCGCCCATCTGGTCGTTGAAGCGCCGCCAGCGCAGATGCGAGGTCTCGTATTCGTCCTGTTTCTGGAGATTCTCGATCTGCAGATCGGTGAGGCGCGATTGCTT
>DATEZM010000406.1:0-5697 GCA_035255625.1 Rhizomicrobium sp.
GAAGACCGTCATCCTGCGCAACGACGCGCCGTCGCGCGCGCTCGAAGGTCTTGAGGCGTATGTCCGCGCCGCCAAGGGTGAAGCAGGACGCCTGGGCGTCGAAGAGAACGGCGTGCGCTATTTCGCCGATCTGGCCGGCGGGCAGAAGACGGGCTGGTATTACGACCAGCGCGACAACCGCGCCTTCATGGCGGCGCTGGCGAAGGGCAAGAGCATGCTCGATGCCTACAGCTATACCGGCGGGTTCGGCATCGCGGCAGCGAAGGCCGGCGCCACGGAAGTGATCTGCCTCGACTCCTCCGCGCCAGCGTTGGTGCTGGCCGAGGAGTCAGCGGCCGCAAACGGTGTGCGTGTGAAATGCGTCAAGGCAGATGTGTTCGAGGAGATGGAGCGGCTGGCGCTCGCCAAGGAGACGTTCGATATCGTCATCGCCGATCCGCCACCCTTCGTGCGCGCACGCAAGGACCTCGAACCGGGCGCCAAGGCCTACCGCAAGCTCGCCAAGCTGGCCGCCGAGGTCACGGCGCCGAAGGGGTTTCTCCTGCTCGCCTCGTGCTCACACAACATGCCGGCGGACCGCTTCGCTGTCGAGTGCGCCGCCGGCATCGCGCGCGCGGGACGCCGCGCCGCATTGATCCGCCAAGCGGGTGCCGGGCCCGATCATCCGGCGCATCCGCTGCTGCCCGAGACCGCCTATCTGAAGGCGCTGGTCTACGCGCTGGACTAATGCCGCATCGCGGCTTCGAACTGCGCCTTGCGGAAATCGGCGACGGCGTGCGGCTTGTCGTCGATGACGAGCGTCTGCGGATGGACGCCTTCGAAGCGCGGCCAGGACGGCAACCCGGCACCATTGGGATCGCCTGTCTTGGCGAAATTCGTCCAATAGGACTGCATCAGCGCGCATGCAGCGACATCCTGTGGCGGCGCGAACACCGCCAGCGGGCCGAAGCCGAAGACGAACACCAGCTCGCCGCCATGGATGGCACCGGTCTCGCCGCGCCGCCGCGCGACGTCGGTCAGGACATCGAAGCGATAGACATAGGCTGACGCCCCGGCGTCGCTTGCATACCTCGCAAGACCCGCGGCAGGGCCGGCGAAAAATCGGTCGGAGAAAAGCTCGCGGCGGAATTCCGCCTCGTCGGTCTGATTGTAAAGCGCGCGCATTGCGGCGCCGCTGTCGCTATAGGGCTTCAACAGCCAGTCGCTGTTGCCGCTGCCGAGCTGGCTGCCTTCGTTGCTGTTGCTGCCGGCGAGATAGGGAATATGTGCCATGTGGCCTTTCGAGAAAGCCTCCGCGACGTCTTCGACCAGGACGTGGCCGTCGAGGATGGGACCGGATTCGTCGTCGGTGATCATCTGATCGGCGCTCAGCGCGCGCAGCGCGGCCAGATCGGTGGCGTGCAGCTTGCCCGCGAAGGCGAACGCGTTGCTGCGCGCCTCGGCGAGGCTGTCGCTCTGAAACAGGCCACCGGACTCGCTGATCGCCTTGGTGAAAAGTCCCTGCGCCAGCGGCGAGACCATCAGCGCATCGACCGCGGCGCCGCCTGCGGATTCGCCGAACAGCGTGACATTGCCAGGATCGCCGCCGAAGGCAGCGATGTTGCGCTTGACCCATTGCAGCGCCGCGATCTGATCGAGCAGGCCGAAATTCGTTTCTTCCAGACCCGGATAGGCGAAGAAGCCAAGACGGCCGAGCCGATAGTTCAGGGTCACAATCACCACGCCATGCTGCGCCAGGCCCGTGCCGTCGAACCGCGGCAGCGAGGCCGAGCCTTGGGTGAAGCCGCCGCCGTGAATCCACACCATCACGGGAAGTTTCCCGTGCCGCTGGTCCGGCGCCCAGACGTTGAGCGTGAGGCAATCTTCGCTTTGCGGGAGATTGGCGCGAAGCATCGCCCCTTCGGTTGGATGCTGCGGACAGGCCGGGCCGAAAGCATTTGCATCGCGGGCGCGCTGCCAATGCGGTGCGGCTTGCGGTGCGCGCCAGCGTAGCGGCCCGACCGGCGGCGCGGCGTACGGAATGCCCTTATAGGCGTCGATGCCGTCTGCCGAAGCGCCCGCAAGTGTGCCCTGCTCTATCGCAACCGTCGGCGCGGCCATCGCCGGTGTGGCAATCAATGCAAGAAGGAAGATCAGTGCACGCATGTCGCCGATCCATCAAATCGTGATCTGGGTACCCAGCTCCACCACGCGGTTGGGCGGCAGCTGAAAGAAGCGCGCCGGCGCCAGTGCGTTGGTCGCGAGCCAGGTGTAGAGCGCGATGCGCCAGCGCTTGAGGCCGGGATGCTCGCCGGCGACCAGCGTCTCGCGACCGAGGAAGAAGGTGCAGGTATCGGCATCGAGCGGCAGGCCGTAGGCGCGGCAACGCTCCAGCGCCTGCGGCACATTGGGGAATTCGAAGAAACCGAAGCGTATCTTAACCTCGAAGAAGCCCTTGCCCAGCTTCTTCACCTCGACGCGGCGCGCCAGCGGCACGAAGGGAATGTCATCGACCACGACCGAGGCGATCACCACGCGCTCATGCAGCACATGATAGTGCTTGATACTGTGCAGCATTGGGCCTGGCGTCACGTCGTTGCGCGCCGCGAGGAAGATCGCGGTGCCGGCAACGCGCTCGGCTGGTGCGCGAACTAGAAAGAGATCGATCGGCAGCGCGCCGTCGCGCTGATGTTCGAGATGCACGCGGCGGCCGACGCGCCACGTGTCGATCAGCACGAACACCAAAGCCGCCATGGCGAGCGGCAGCCAGCCGCCTTGCACGACCTTGAGCGCGTTGGACGACAGGAACGCCAGATCGACCAGACCGAGCGTGCCGAACACGGCGATCACCACGGGCAACCGCCAGCGCCAGCGCCGCACGGCGACAACGGCGACGAGGAACGTGCTGATCACCATCACGCCGGTCACTGCGATGCCATAGGCGGAGGCCAGTGCATCGGATGTCTTGAAGATGAGGACGATCAGGAGCACGCCGACCGCCAGCATCGTGTTGATGCGCGGAACGTAGATCTGCCCCTGCGCCGTCGCCGAGGTGTGGCGGATTTCCATGCGCGGTAGCTGGCCTAGCTGCACCGCCTGGCGGGAGATCGAGAACACGCCGGAGATCACCGCCTGCGAGGCGATGACCGTCGCCATGGTCGCCAGCACGACCACCGGATAATGCGCCCAGTGCGGCGCAAGCGCGTAGAACGTGTTGTCGGTTGCGTGCGGATCGGAAAGCACGAGCGCCCCCTGTCCGAAATAGTTCAGCAGGAGCGCCGGCAGTGCGAAATAGAGCCAGGCGTTCCTGATCGGCCGGCGGCCGAAATGTCCCATGTCGGCGTAGAGCGCTTCGCAGCCGGTAACCGCCAGCACGACGGAGCCGAGCGCGACGAACGCCGTCCACGGCTCATGCACGAACAGCGCGATGCCGTAATAGGGATAGACGCAGAGCAGGATTTGCGGATTGCGCAGGATCGCCACGGCGCCAAGTGCTGCGATCACCAGGAACCACACGACCATCACCGGTCCGAACAACTTGCCGATCCGTTCGGTGCCGGTGCGCTGCAGGAGGAATAGGCCGACGAGGATCGCCAAAGTGATTGGGAGAATCAGCGCCTTCAGGCTTTCGCTTTCGACGCCGAGACCCTCGACCGCGGACAGCACCGAGATCGCCGGCGTCAGCATGCCGTCGCCATAGAACAGCGCGAGGCCCGCGAGCGACACGAGCGCGATGCCGGTCTTCAGGCGGCGGCCCAGCCCGCTCGAGCGGTGCGCAAGGGCGGCAAGCGCCAGCACGCCGCCTTCGCCATTGTTGTCGGCACGCATGATGAAGACGACGTATTTGATCGTCACCACGATGATCAGCGCCCAGAAGATCAGCGACAGCGCCCCCAGCACCGCCGGCGCACTCGGCGCCAGGCCGCCGGCCGCGATCACCGACTGCTTCACCGCATAGAGCGGGCTGGTGCCGATGTCGCCGAACACCACGCCCAGGGCGCCAAGCGTCAGCGCGGCTTCGCGCCGGAAGGACGAACCGCCTTCGGAATGCGCGGTGAGATCGGTCGAACTCATCTGGGGCCTTCGAAACGGATTCTGTTCAAATGGTCACCTGCGTGCCCAGCTCGACGACGCGGTTGGGCGGCAGGTGATAGAACCGCGCCGGCGACAGCGCGTTGGAAGCAAGCTGCATATAGAGCCAGGTGCGCCAGCGCCCCAGCACCGGATGCTCGTCGGGCACCAGCGTCTCATGACCGATGAAGAAGGTCGTGGCATCGACGTCGACCACGATGCCGAACGGCTTGGCGCCGGCAAGCGCACGCGGCACGTCCGGCGTCTCGAAGAAGCCATTGTGAATGCGCACCTCAAAAAAGCCCTTGCCGAGCTTCTGCACTTCGAGCCGCTTGTTGTCGGGCACGAAGGGTTTGTCCTCGACGATGACGGTGCACAGGATCACGCGCTCATGCAGCACTTTGTTGTGCTTGAGGTTGTGCAGCAGCGCGCCAGGAACCACGTCGCTACGCGCGCTGAGGAACACCGCAGTGCCCGCGACGCGCACCGGCGTCTTGTCGGCCCGTTCCAGGAACAGGTTGAGCGGCAGGGATTCGCTTCGGATGCGCTCCTGATGCGCGCGTCGTCCGAGGCGCCAGGTCTCCATCATCACGAACACGCCGGCCGCGATGGCAAGCGGCAGCCAACCGCCTTGCGGGATCTTGAGCAGGTTGGAGAGCAGCATCGTCACGTCGATCAACGCCAGGACTCCGAATACCGCGGCGGCGAGCTTGACGCCCCAGTGCCATTGTCGCGCCGCCACCAGCGAGACGTGGAAAGTGTCGATCACCATCACGCCAGCCACCGCAATGCCATAGGCCGCGGCGAGATTCGCGGAGCTGCGGAAGACCAGCACGATCAGCACCACGCCGATCAGAAGCAGGGCGTTCATGCGCGGCACATAAATCTGGCCGTAATCGGTCGCCGAGGTGTGGCGGATTTCCATGCGCGGCAGCTGGCCGAGCTGCACCGACTGGCGCGTGATCGAGAACACGCCGGAGATCACCGCCTGGCTTGCGATGATCGTCGCCATCGTCGCGAGCAGGATGAGCGGATAGTGCGCCCAGGCCGGCGCGAGCGAATAGAAGGCGGTGTCGGCATGGCCGGGATGGAGCAGCAGCGACGCACCCTGGCCGAAATAATTGAGCACCAGCGCCGGCAGGGCGATGAGAAACCAGGCGGCGCGGATTGGCAGACGCCCGAAGTGGCCCATGTCGGCATACAGCGCCTCGCAACCTGTCACCGCCAGAACAACCGAGCCCAGCGCCACAAAGGCCGTCCACGGCTCGCGCAAGAATAGATCGATGCCATAGGCGGGATTGAGCGCCAGCAGGATCTGCGGCGCCCGTACGATCCAGCTCACGCCCAGCACGGCCAGCACGGCGAACCACACCACCATCACCGGACCGAACAGCCTTCCGATGCGCGCGGTGCCGCGGCTCTGCATCAGGAACAGCCCTACCAGGATGACAAGGGTGAGCGGCAGTACCAGCGGCTCGAGCGTCTGACTTCCCACCGTCAGGCCCTCCACCGCCGAGAGCACCGAGATCGCCGGCGTCAGCATGCCGTCGCCATAGAAGAGCGCCAATCCGAGAATGGCGCCGAAGCCGATCAGCGTTTTGATGCGGCGGCCCAAGCGGGCGGAGCGATGCGCCAGCGTCGCCAATG
>DATEZM010000407.1:0-10451 GCA_035255625.1 Rhizomicrobium sp.
GCGCGATGCCGGATTACGAGTTGATGGAACTCGTCCTGTTCGCCGCCATCCCGCGGCGAGACGTCAAGCCGCTGGCAAAACAGATCATCGCGCACTTCGGCAGCTTCGCCGAAGCCATCGCGGCGCCGCGGATACGGCTGCTCGAAGTCGCCGGCGACGCGGTGGTGACCCAGCTCAAGATCGTGGAAGCGGCGGCACTGCGGCTGTCGCGCACGGCAATGCTGAACCGGCCAGCCCTGTCGTCATGGTCGACGCTGATCGATTATTGCACGGCGGCGATGGCGCGCAGCGCCCACGAGGAATTCCGCGTGCTGTTCCTCGACCGCAAGAATGTCCTGATCGCCGACGAGGTGCAGGCGCGCGGAACGATCGACCACGCGCCGGTCTATCCGCGTGAGATCGTCAAGCGCGCTCTCGAAATCGGCGCCTCCGCCGTTATCCTGGTGCACAACCATCCCAGCGGCGATCCGACACCGAGCCGCGCCGACATCGAAATGACTCGCGATGTGATCACAGCCGCAAAAGCGCTGAAAATCGCTGTCCACGACCACCTCGTCATTGGGCGCAACGGTCATGCCAGCTTCAGAGCGCTGGGGTTGCTGACATAGGACAAGGCTTGCTGCGGTTTGCGGCGGCGCTGCTATAGTCGCGCGAAATCGGGGACTTCATGTTGCGTTTCGTTTCGCGCGAGGCCGGGAAACTGGCGCTGAGTCTGGTCGGCGCGATGTTGCTGGCGGCCGCGATCTCGGCGCTCGCCGCGCCCGATGCCGGCGCTGGCGCATGGCATTTCCTGGTCGCATGGGGGCGAGCGCTCGACGGTTATGCCCATCTGGATTTCGGCCATAGCGCGATGACGGGTGCAGCGGCGAGCGATGAACTCTCGCAGCGCCTGCCGCTGACGCTGGGTCTGGTGTTCGAAGGACTGGGTATCGCGTTGATCGTGGGGATTCCCATCGGGCTGCTATTCGGCGCCGGACCAGCACGGCGCGCGGCAGCGCCGCTGATCCAGATTCTTTCGGCCGTGCCGATCTTCTGCGCCGGACTGGGGCTTGCCTTCATCGCGGCGAATCTTCTGCACTGGCCGGTGCCGAGCGGCAGCGGTGCGGCTGCAGGACTGGTATTGGCTCCCCACGATGCACGAGAGATGGAAGCCCTGCTTCTTCCGGTCCTGACCGTGGGGCTCGCAGGCGCGGCAGCGACGCAGCTTTCGCTACGGCGCGCCGGGGCGGAAATCGCGGGCCAGCCGTGGCAGACACAATTGCGGCGCATGGGCCTGTCGGCGTGGGAGATCGAGACGGTCTATGCGATGCCGCGAATTTTTGCCGGACTGCTGAACGATCTGGGCGCGGTGATGCTGGCATTGTTCTCGGCCGCGGCGGTGGCCGAATGGGTGTTCAACTATGCCGGTGCGGCGGATCTGTTCGTGAAGTCCGTGGCGCTGCGGGATTGGTCAATCGTGGCACCGGTGCTGCTCGCATTCGCGGCATTGACGATGATCGCCGATTTTGTCGGACGTTGTCTTGCCTTTCCGCTCGTCGCGACAGGAGCGGACGCGTGACGATGGCCGTCACATCGCCCAACGGAACCCACGCGCTTCACAATGCGCTGCGCGTTGCCGGCTGGATCGGATTGGGGCTGATCGCCGTGGCGGTGAGCCTTTCGGATTTCCTGGCGAATGCGCCAGCGAACGCCACGGCGATCGGCCCATTCCTGGCTTCGCCATCGCCCGAGTTTCGTTTCGGCACCGATATTCTGGGTCGCGATCTTCTCAGTGAGACGTTGCATGCCCTGGATGCGACGGTGAGAAGCGCCCTGCCCGCAACCGCGGTGACCCTGCTCGCTGGCGCACTGCTGGGTTTCGTCGCAGCCAGGCTACCGCGTTCGCTGGCGCGGACGGTGCGCGGGCTCGTGGGAATCCTGGCCTCGCTGCCGGCGCTGCTGCTGGCGGTGTTGGTGATCGGGCTTTCGACGCGCGATTGGGCGGCCGTGGCGGCAGGACTTTCCGCGGCGCCTTTCACCTTTGTGCGCGCCTTCGACCGGGCGCGACTGGAAGAGCGTGCAACGCATTCCGAATATGCGCGCGCAACCGGCATCTCGGGCACCACCCTGCTCAGGCGCGATTTGGTCTACGAATTCAGGGACACCATCCTGTCGAGCGCAGCGCGCGCGCTGGCAGCAGTCACGCTGATCCTGTCGACGTTGAGCTTCCTGGGTTTTGGCGCGGTGCCGCCGCATCGGGACCTTGGCCTCATGATCGCGGCCGCGCGACCATATTTTCTGCATGCCTGGTGGATGGCGGCATTTCCCGCTGCTGCGCTGGTTCTGCTGATCCTTTGCGCGCGGCTCGCCGCCGGTCTCGACGAGGGCGAACGCGCATGAGCGAGCCGCGCCCGATCCTGGAGGTGAAGGACCTCGGCGTCAGCCGTGGATCCACGATCGAGTTGGAGCGGCTGTCGTTCAGACTCGATGGTGGCGAAACACTCGTCCTTCTGGGAGACGAGAACAGCGGCAAGGACGTGTTGCTGCGGGTGCTCGGCTCCTATCTGCAGCGCGGCGATGAACTGAGCGGCACGATCAAGCTCGGCGAGGGTCCTGCGCTTCCGGCCGCAAAGCGTGCCAAGATCGGACTGCGCATCGTTTATCTGGCGGCCGCGGCGGAAGCGCCGCTCAACCCGCATGCGAGCGTACTGGCGCAGCTGTCCCGCGCGATTGCGCGGCGCACCGGCAGCCCGCGAACGAGCGCGCGCGAGGAATTGCGCATCGCGCTCGAACGTTTTCCAGACGCGCCGACGCTGGCCGCGCTCAATCAGCGACCGGGCGCGCTGGGCGCGAAAGACCTGTCCTGGGCACTGCTGGCAGCAGCGATGGCGCAGACACCCGATCTTCTCATCGCCGATCACGCCTTCGGTGATCTTACGCCGCGGTCGATTCGCAGCATCGTCGGCGCCCTGATGGCAGAGCAAAAGCGGTTGGGGTTCGCGCTACTCTACGCAGCGCGGGGCCTCAAGGCGGCAGCGCGACTCGACAGCCGCGTCATCGTGCTGCGCCAGGGCAAGGTAATCGAGGAAGGCTCGTTCACGAGACTCGCGAGCGGCCAGAGTCATGCCTATACGCGCACGCTGTTCAAGGCGCTGCCCAAGCCGCTCGCCGCGCCGCCGGCACGCAACGCCACCCGCGAGCCGCTTCTGCAGGTGCAGGGACTCGATCTCATCGGCGCAAAGAAGAACGCCCCGCGCAGCCGCGACGGGATCACCTTCGAGCTGCGTCGCGGTGCCTCGCTGGCGCTGATCGGCGAGGATGGATCGGGGCGGCGCGAGCTGGTGCGCGCGCTGCTCGGTCTGGACCGCGTCGCGGGCGGGCGCGTCGTGCTCGACCAGGTCGATATGAGCATCCTGTCGGCACCGATGACGTCGCGCATGCGCCGCCGCATCGCCTTCATCACAGGGGCGGACGACGCGCTCGATCCGCGCATGACGCTTTGGGACACGGTCGACGAGCCGCTGAGAGCGCATTTGCGACTGCCGCGCGACATGGTCGCCGGTCATCGCGAGACCGCGCTGAAGCGCGTCGGCCTCGCCAGCCATGACGGCCGGCGCGCCGTGGCAACGCTGTCGCCGTTCGACAAGCGGCGCCTGCAGGTGGCGCGCGCCATCGTCAGCGCACCGTTCCTTGCGGTGATCGATGAGCCGTTGCGCGGCCTCGACGCCTTCGCGCAATCGATCCTGACCGAGCTGCTGGAAGACTTCCGCCGCCAGGAAGGCCCCGCCTTCCTCGTGATCACCGCCGATGTCGGCGTGGCGCAGGTGCTGGCCGAGGACGCGATGTTCTTTAAGGACCACAAGGTCGTGGAACGTGGCGCGTTGCGCGACATTCTGCGCAATCCCAGGGACGAAGAAACCCGCGAATTGATTGAGGCTTCTGCCCCGCCGGTCCGCGATAGAGGAAGCGTGGATTTGCCCCAGGTTTCGACTTATAACGTGCCGCAACGCACGGCTGTCCCCGAATGATTCCCCGCTACTCCCGCCCCGAGATGGTTTCGCTCTGGTCGGACGAAACCAAATACCGCATCCATTTCGAGATCGAAGCGCACGCCGCCGACGCCATGGCGGAACTTGGCGTGATCCCGAAAGAGGCCGCCGCCGAGATCTGGAAGAAGGGCAACGCCGCGACAATCAGCCCGGATCGCATCGTCGAGATCGAGAAGGTGACGCGGCACGAGACCCTCGCTTTCACCGAGCATCTCGCGGACCTGATCGGGCCGGCTGCGCGATTCGTGCACCAGGGCCTGACATCTTCGGACGTGCTGGACACCACGCTGTCGGTGCAATTGGCGCGCGCCACCGACATCCTCATCGCCGACGTCGAACTTCTACTGGTGGCACTGAAGAAGCGGGCCCTGGAGCACAAGTACACGCCGACCATCGGGCGCAGCCACGGCATCCATGGCGAGCCGACGACCTTCGGCCTGAAGCTCGCGGGCTTCTATGCCGAATTCATGCGCAACAAGGAGCGGCTGAAGACGGCGCGCGCCGAGATCGCGACCTGCGCGATCTCGGGTTCGATGGGCACGTTCGCCAATGTTGATCCCAGGGTCGAAGAACATGTCGCGAAAAAGCTTGGCCTTAAAGTCGAACCGGTATCGACGCAGGTGATCCCGCGCGACCGGCATGCTGCCTATTTCGCGGCGCTCGGCGTCGTTGCGAGTTCGATCGAGCGGCTGGCCACCGAGATCCGCCATCTGCAGCGCACCGAAGTGCTCGAGGCCCAGGAGTTCTTCGCCGAAGGCCAGAAGGGCTCCTCTTCGATGCCCCACAAGAAGAATCCGGTGCTGAGCGAGAACCTCACAGGGCTGGCGCGCATGGTGCGGGGCTATGTCATGCCGGCGCTTGAAAACGTCGCGCTGTGGCACGAAAGGGATATCTCCCATTCCTCGGTCGAGCGCTTCATTGCGCCCGACGCGACCATCACGCTCGACTTCGCGCTGCACCGCATGGCGGGTGTGATCGACAAGCTTCTAGTGCGGCCCGAACGCATGAAGAAGAATCTGGAATCGACGCAGGGCGTCATCCATTCGCAGCGCGCGTTGCTGGCGCTGACGCAGGCGGGCATCGAGCGCGAGAAGGCCTACAAGCTGGTGCAAGGCCATGCGATGCGGGCCTGGGCTGGCGAAAGCACCCTGCTCGAATTGCTGAAGGCCGATCCCAATGTGGCAAGCGTCGTGCCCGCCAAGGACCTCGAGGCGATGTTCGACGTCGGCTATCACCTCAAGCAGGTCGACACCATCTTCAAGCGGGTGTTCGGCTGACAAGCGGGCGATAAGGATTCGTCGGCCGCCTTGCTTTCGCCGCAACCCTCTCTATCTCATGGTGCGTATCCGGGAGGGAGCCCGCCCATGAACATCGGACATTTTGCGTCCAACAGACTGCATTCACTCGCCATTGTCGTGGTGTGCGCCGCCGGCCTGGGCGGCTGCTTCGACCTCGGACAGAAGGTCGCCATCGGGCGCGACGGCTCCGGCGGCTATGCGGTATCGGTCACGGCCGACGGCATCGTCGGTGCCGGGCTGCGCAAGAAGCACGCTCATATCGATGTCGGTGACATGCCGATGACGACGCGCGTGACGACGGTCGGCGACAAGACCGTGCAGACCAGCGGCGTCGCATTCCGTGACCTTTCCGACCTGAAGCTCTCCGACGAGAAGATCAGCCTGCATGTCGTGGGCCGCAAATGGCTTGGGCTCGGCAGCACGCAGGTGAATTTCCACCGCAGCTTTCGCGTCGACCATGCGCGCGAGGATCACGGGTCCGATGACGGCGGATTGGGCAAGGACATCCTGACCAGCATGTTCGGCGATCACACCTATACGTTCAGTGTCTGGCTGCCGGGGAACATCGATCATGCCGCGCCGGTTCGCGTCGACGGGCGGACGATTGCGCCTGAGATCGTGGACGCTGGCGACGGACACACCGTGACCTGGCGCATGAAGCTGACCGACATGTTTCTTGCCGACCAGCTTGATTTCGACGTGGATTTCTCGTCGAGCGGAAGCTTCCACGACACGGCGAGCCAGCCTGCCGCGCGACATACGCATCACGACGAGATCTGACGGCCGTGTAGTGGCCGGATATCGTGCGGCGTGGCATGATGCGCCCGAACGGGGAGCGCTCATGATTTCTGCGAAACTCGCCTATCGCATCAGCCTGGGCGGCGCGGTGGTCGTGCTGCTGCTCACGATTGCGAGCCTGTTCCAGGCGGGGGCCGGAGCATGTGGCGGCCTGGCGAGGACCTATAATCCCGTCATCGCGGAGGAACTGGCGCGATCAAGCGCGGATCTGCATGCCATATTCGGCGCCGGGCCCAGCATGTGCCGAACCGCGCTCCAGCATCAACTCGACGTGGTGACTTGGGTCGACAGCCTCGCCTTCATCCCGGCCTATGGCGTCTTCCTGATGTTCTTTTTTCTCGCCATGGTGCCGCGCGACGAACGCGCGGCGTTCATCGGCTTCGTGTTGTCGGCGGTCGCGGTCGTCGGCGATTACATCGAGAACGTCTGCTTGTTCCAGATCACAGCGGCGCCTGATGCGGCGGGTTTCTCGCTGGCGCTGCTGCCTTGGGCGACCGGATTGAAATGGCTGGCGCTCGGACTTGCCGGTGCGGTCGGCGGCACGATCCTGATCCGCGGCGGCCGGATGAACTATCCCGCGGCCGCGCTGTGCGCCCTGGGGCTGCTCGGAACCGTGCTTGGGATCGCCAACCCGCACCTGTTCGGGCCATACATATCCGACGCGGTGACCTGCTCCTGGATCGTATTCCTGGTCGTCGTCGTCCGCGGCGCGCCGTTCGGTGATGCGTCAGCCGTAGCGCAGCTTGAAGTAGAGGATGGTGCCGCTTAGCGCGAAGGTCACGCCATTGGCGGCGACCAGCGGCACGTCGCGGATGATCGCACCATAGACCAGCCACAGGAAAATCCCCGTGGTGAAAATCGAAAACATCGGCAGCGACAGGTCCTTGGTCGAGCGCGTGCGCCAGGTCTGGATCACCTGCGGCAGGAAGGCGATCGTCGTGCAAAAGGCCGCGAGCAGCCCGATGGCGGTGATCATGCCGCGCGGAGCTTGTAGCGCACCGGCAGGGTCTTCAGCCCGCTGACAAAGGTCGACTGCACGCGCTTTGACGGGCCAGTCAGCTCGATCGCGTCGAGACGGCCGAGCAGTTCTTTGAAAAAGGCGCGGATTTCCATCTTGGCGAGGTGCTGGCCGAGGCACAGATGCGCACCATATCCGAAGGCGACGTGGCGGTTGTTCTCGCGGTCGACGCGGAACTTCGATGCATCCGGCCAGACCTCCTCGTCGCGGTTGCCGGAGATGTAGAAAAGCATGAGCGCGTCGCTGCTGCGGATGGTCTTGCCCCGCAATACATAGTCCTCCCCGACATTGGTACGCATGAAATGCTGCACCGGCGTGACCCAGCGAATGATTTCGTCGACTGCGTTGTTCAGCAACTCGGGATGCGCCTTGAGCTTCGCCAGCTGATCGGGATTCTCGATCAGCGCACGCAATCCACCAGCGATGCAGGAACTCGTCGTGTCATGGCCGGCGGTGGCGACGATGATGTAGTACGAAGCGGTTTCGATCGGACCGAGCGGGCAGCCATTGACCTGGCCGTTGGCAATCACGGTCGCCAGATCCTCGCCGGGATGGGCGCGCCGCGCCTCGGTCACCGCGTTGAAGTACGCGAAGAAGTCGGCAATGACGTTGGTGTTGGGATCGCGTTCCTTGCGCTGCATGTCGGGATCGCCGCCGCCGAACAATTCCTGCGTCAGCTGGAGCATCTTGGGCTCGTCGCTCTCCGGCACGCCCATGATCGACATGATGACGTGCAGCGGATAGTAGACCGCGACTTCCCGGCTGAAGTCGCATTCCGGGCCCTTCTCCATCATGTGGTCGACGTAGCGCTTGGCGAGCTCGTTCACGCGCGCTTCGAGCTTCTTGAGGTTCGGCGGCATGAACCAGGCCTGGGTGAGGCCGCGATAGGCGCGATGGTCCGCGCCGTCCATGTCGATCAGCGTGCGCAGCGGCGAGACGCGACCGGTCTTGGGGTCGGGGCCGCCCCACATCGCAGCAAAGCTGGCTTCGGCCTCTTTGTTCATCAGCACCGAGCGCGGCTCGTTGTGGAACTGGTCGTTCAGCTTCTCGATCTCAAGGATATCGGCGTGCTTGGTGACCGCCCAGAAGGGGCGAAAGCCCTCCGGCTCCGTCCAGTGCACCGGGTCGCCCGCCCGCAATTGCGCGAGCATGCCGTGGATCTTCGCCTCGTCGCCAAAGGTGACGTTCGAGACCAGATCGTTGTCGAATTCGGTCGCCATGGGAGTTCCTCGCGGAAAATCGGCACGCCTAGATGCACCGATTTCCGCGAGGGAAGTCAATTCGCCAGCGCGAATGCCACCACCTGGTCGCCGCGTTTGGTGTTGAGTTTGGAATGGCCGCCGGCGGCGATGACCACATATTGCCGCCCGTGCCAGACATAGCTCATCGGCGTCGCTTGGCCGCCGGCGGGGAGGCGGCCCTTCCACAATTCTGCGCCGGTCCGCGCATCGAAGGCCCGCAGATAATCGTCCATCGCCGCGCCGATAAAGACGAGGCCGCCGGCGGTCACCATCGGTCCGCCGAGATTGGGGGTGCCCGTCTTGCCCAAGAGATATTCGCTGAACGGCGCCATGTCCTCGGTGGTGCCGAGCGGCACCGACCACAGGATTTTTCCGGTGTGCATGTCGACGGCGTGCAGCTGGCCCCAGGGTGGCGGATTGCACGGCATGCCGAAGGGCGACAGCATCGTTTCTCGCATCATGCCGAACGGCGCACCGGCGTTGGGCGAGACTTCCTTGTCGAAGAACTTCTCTTCGACGGCGTTGAAGTCCTTCTGCTTGATCAGCGTCACCAGATGCATCGCGTTCGACGTGTTCACATAGACGATGTCATGCGCCGCATCGAAAGCGAGTCCGCCCCAATTCGTGCCACCGCCGGTGAAGGGATAGATGATCGTTCCCTGGGTCGAAGGCGGCGTGTAAAGCCCTTCATGGCGTGCGGCCGCGATCATGTCGCGGCACTTGCCGCGGTCCCAGAACGTCAGGCCGTAGGCGTCGTCCGGCGAGATATGACTGGGCGCGAGCGGCGGCGGCGCGACCGGAATGGGCTGCGTCGGCGAGAGTTTCTCGCCCGGCGCGCCGCCTTGCGGCACTTTGCGCTCGACCACCGGGATCAGCGGCACGCCGGTGTTGCGGTCGACGGTGAAGAGCAGACCCTGCTTGGTCGGTTGCAGCACCGCATCGACAGTCTTGCCGCGATAGGTGACGGCACCCAGCGTCGGCTGAGCCGGCAGGTCATAGTCCCACACATCGTGATGCGTCGTCTGGAACGACCAGGCGACGCTGCCGTCCGCCACATGCAGCGCGACGATGGAATTGGCATATTTGCCCGCGCCGGGACGAAGGCCGCCGAAGAAGTCCGGACTGGTGCTGGAGACCGGCAGGATGACGAGGCCGCGCGCCTCGTCGACGCTCATCGGCGCCCAGACATTCGCCGCCCCGCCGCGGAACGGCGGCTTCTGATCGCCGAGCGGATCGAAACTCCATTTTAGCGCGCCGGTGACAGCGTCGAAGGCGTGCACGGTGCCACGCAACTCATCGACCTTCTGGTTGTCATCGATCGAAGAGCCGACGATCACAAGGCCACGGGTGACGACCGGTGCGGACGTCGTGTGGATGCGGCCGAAGCGCTTGGTCTTGCCCTCGCGCACCGCACCCGGCGGGATGACGACCGTGCCGTTCGCCCCGAAGCCGGCACAGGGTTTGCCGCTCACGGCATCGAGCGCGATCAGGCGGCGGTCGGCAGTGTTGAGGTAAATGCGTGTGGCGCAAGCGCCTGCGCCAAGATTGCTCGCATAGGCGACGCCGCGGCAGACATAATCGTTGGGATAGCGGATGTCGTCGTTCAGCTTCGGATCGAAGCGCCACAGCTGGCGGCCCGTTCCGGGGTCGAGCGCGCTGACCTCGTTGAACGGCGAACAGACATAGAGCCGCCCATCGGCCAGGATCGGCGTGTTCTCGAACGAGGCGCGCTTCATCGCACCCGCATGGCGCATCATGTCGCCGGTCGAGAAGCTCCAGGCGACGGCAAGTTTGCCGACATTGGCCGGCGTGATCTGGCGCGCGGCGGAAAAGCGCTGGCCGCCCTCGTCGCCGCCATAGGCGGGCCAGCCAGGCTCAGCGGCGAGGACCTGCGAACCGGCGAGAACAATGATGGCAACCAACCCGACGATGATGCTTCGCATTTCGTCACTCTCCCCTAAGGCTGCCGTGCGATGGCTGGCCACTCACGACGTAACCCCTTGAATTTCCGAAATTTTAGCGCCCGTCCCTGCTCGCATTCCAGGACCCAAGCGCAAGCTTGTGGACA
>DATEZM010000408.1:0-2400 GCA_035255625.1 Rhizomicrobium sp.
GAGGCCGTGCGCTATCTGCGCGCCGGCTAGGCCGCCGCCAAATGCGCCGGCCGCTCATGACAAAAGGGGAGGACGTGCCCCGAGCTCGCAATCAAGCGTCACAAATTCACGCCAATCGAGGTCTCGATCGCGGCTTTGAAGCCATGAGAGGGCCGCGGCTGGTCGTCCTGCAGGCGTCCTGCCAAGTCGACATGGAATTGGTGCCAGGGAAAAGAAACGCGAGCCTCAGCCATGTTGATAAGGACCGGCGCCGTGGTCACGACGTTCCCCAGCAGGTTGTTCGGGTTGGAAACGGCGGCATGGTGGTAAGTGACTTCGTAAGACCAGCCATCGGCGTCGCGCCAGGCGCCTTGCACGCTGAGCAAAGTCGAGTCGCTGTCGAGACTGAAGCCGAGCGTCCGGCCCCGATAGCGCATGCCGTCGATATAGCCGCCATTGTTGTAGGCGTCGCCGTGGGCGACATCGCCGAAGCTGAAGATGTCGAGGGTCGGAACACTGCTGGTGTATTCCGCCGTCAGGCGCAGGGGATTTCCGCCCATGGGCAGCCAGATGCTGGCGCCGAATAGATGACTGGTGACCGAGTGACTGATCGGGTTGGAGTCCTCGTTCATCAACTGCATGTAGACCTCGAACGGAGTGCCACCCCAAACCTTGCTGTATTTTAGGTCGATAAGTCCTTCGTCGTTCGTATGGTTGGGATGTGCTGGATCGTTGGCAAACTCGAAGTAATACTTGAGCGGAACACAGGGATGACCGGTGCCGCACATCTCGTCGGTCCGAGCCAATCCGATTTCCAAGCCAGGAAACGGATTGAACGTAACGCGCATGCCGCTATAGATCGTGTTGGCCGCGACGCGGCTGTCGTCGAGCAGCCCCACCATGAACTCTGCCTGCCAGGGCCCCAGCCAGGAGAGCCAGGGCGTACGAAACGCGCTGGTTTCGTCGCGCTCGATCCCGATCTGCGGCATCGGCCGCGCGTTGTTTGACAGCGAGAGCGCCGAGATCCATCCCGGCCCCCACCAATGGGTCACATAGCCGGCATATAGAACGCTGCTTCCGAGTTTCTGCGCGACATAGCTTCCGTCCGGCATGAATGCGACGCGGTTGGTGTGCGCGTGTAACTCGGCGCCGGCAGCGATACGGATCGCTGTGGTTGACGTCATGTATTCTGCCGTAATTTGGCCCTGCGCGGTCTCGCGCCCCAGCCCGTCGAAACTGCGCACCACGCTGGGTGCATTGGTACCGTCCAAGCTCGCACCAACCTGCAGTTCGTCAAAACGCATCTGGGCCTGCGCCACGCTCAGTACGCGTTGCGCCGCCGCGCGCACATAGTCTGGTTCGTCGGCCAAATCGTGCTCGCGCAGCCGCGAGACAATGCTCGCCCAGGGCAGTGGCCAATGTGTCGTGATGTCATCGATCACATTGGCTGCGGCAAGAATTTCGATGTCGGAGCGCAGTTGCGCATCACCGACCTCCGCCCATGGCGATGCCGAAGCAGGCGCTACCAAGAACAACAAAAGTCCAAAACAAACTGCCGCTTTACGGCCCACGCTGAACACCCCGCCCCACCCTTTGCGCATCGCGCCGTTTGCAAACCAAACATGGAAGTATGACGCAAACGCAACGCGCACAGACATTGGCCGCAGCCGAGAACCGCTAGGCCACGGCAAGGCATTCCGGGCGGCGAAGATCGGAAGCGAGCCCCTCGCCCATCAGGTCGACGAAGTTCTCGCAATAGAACCGGTCGATTTGGCGTGGCGTACAACCCGCTAACGTCTCACCGAACCGTTTCAGCGGGTTACGCCCGCCTTCGACATGCGGAAAGTCGGAGGAGAACAGACAAACTTCGTCGGCGCTGTTGCGGATGATCCAGCCCGCATCCTCATGCGGATAGGGTGTAACGCGCACCTGCCGCTTCACAAATTCCGACGGTTTCATCGACAGTTTCTGGAGACGCTCTTCATTCTTGACGAACGCCATGGCTGCGGAATCCATGTTCCGCATCCAGCCAGGCACCCAGGAGGCGCCGAGTTCGATCGCGCCGAATTTGAGCCGTGGAAACCTGTCGAGCACGCCGTCGAAGATCATCGCCGCAAGCGTCAGTTCGACCGAATGCGGGATCGGCATGTAGCTTACGGAGGTGAAATTTTCCTCCCCGCCATGGAAGTCCTTCACGCGCGGCAGTCCGTTCTCAAAATAGTCCCAGTCGAGTTTCTTCTCGCCGCCAACATGGAACACGATCGGAAGTCCGGCTTCCTGCGCCATGGCCCAGATCGGATCGTGCCCGATATGGCTCGGCGAATGACCCATGGGTGGCTTCGAGGGGACAAGAAGCGCCTTGCAACCGAGGTCGATAGCTTCGCGCGCTGCCGTCTTAGCCAAGTCGAATTCGACCAACGG
>DATEZM010000409.1:0-5280 GCA_035255625.1 Rhizomicrobium sp.
GGGCCGCCAGATCTCAAACACCTTCGTGACCGTGTTGGGCGCGCGCGGCGCCACCGTAACTCTGACCCGGGGCGCGGCGCAGACGACACTCGCCTGCTCCAGCGCGCGCTGCGAGTCCGCTCCGCTCCCCGGCGATTCACACTACAGCGACTCGATGGGCGATTTCGCGAAGCATCTCGACATAGGAACCAAGACGGCGCAGTAGCGCCGCTCAGTTCACGATCGGATAGAGCACTTGGCGCCCGAAGCTTTCGGGCATGTTGGCATCTTCGATTCCGTAGTTCTCCGGCAGCACGTCCTTCGGCATGTAAAACGTGCCGAACAGCACATCAAAGAACGAGAAGGTGCCGGCGAAGTTCTTGCCGTCATGCTCCCGCGTGTGATGCCAGCGGTGGAAGACGGGTCCCGCGAACACATATTTGAACGGCCCCAGAGACCAATTCAGATTGGCGTGCACCCAACCCGAGGTCAGCGTATCGACCGGCGCCATGATGACGAAGATGTCGGGATTGAACCCGGCCATCAGCGCCAACACGTCCACCAACACAGTGCCGAGCAGGAGGTTGACGGGATGGAAGCGCGCTGCGGACGTCCACTCGACTTCTTCCGAAGAATGGTGAACCGCGTGGTACTTCCAGAGCTTGGACGTGTGGAAGAGACGATGCGACCAATAGAGCAGGAATTCTGTGCCGAAAAGATAGAGTACAAATTGCAGCCAGAACGGCAAGCGCGCGACCGGGCCGTGGCCGTATTCGAAGAAGGAAACAAGGCCCTGTGCCGTGTTGATGCCGAGCAGATAGACGGTCAGCAGGACCGAAAAGCCGATACGCCCATAGCGGGTGAACAACGGCACGACGAACCAGTAGCAGAGATCGGTGACCAGCCCCTTCTTGCGCCACCATGGGCCGCCCGGATTGCACGGCGAGGCGGCACTGAGCGCGGCGAAGATCGCGCCCATCGCCGCCATATAGGGCAGCACGCGCAGGAGCGTGTGCGCGAAGCCGTTGATGATGTCTGCGGTGAGGGGACCGATCATGGGTGGGTTCCATCCGTTTGCGAAACTCTACCGATCAATCCTTGAGCAATACTTTCGACCATCAGTGCGAAACGCGCAGATCGGTGATGCTCGCCGATGGCGCTGAGCGTGCTCGAGATCTGGCCGGCCGACGTCAGATTGCAACATTTGCTCGAATCCCAGGCACAATCTTGCAGCACGGTCGAATTGCCACCAGGGACTGCGGACAGGCGCCGCAGCGCGACGACCACTGGGCCGGCAAGCTGCCCCTGAACAGCGCTATTTGCGCGACTCCCGGACTCGCATCAGGCCTTCCTGCACCACGCTGGCAACCAGCTTGCCGCTGCGCGTGAAGATCGAGCCGCGGTTGAAGCCGCGCGCGCCCGATGAGTTCGGCGAATCTTGGGCATAGAGCAACCAGTCGTCCATCTTGAAGGGGTGGTGAAACCACATCGCGTGGTCGAGGCTAGCCATCTGTATGGGCGAATTCCACGAGCGGCCGTGCGGCAGGAGTGCTGTGTCGAGCAGCGACATGTCGGACGCATAAGCCAGCACAGATTGTTGCACCGTAACATTGTCGGGCACCGGCCCGGTGGCGCGAATCCACACATTGTCGAACGGTTCGCGCGGCTTTCTGTCCATCCAATCGTCGAGAATGACGGGGCGCATCTCGATCGGTCGGGGCCGGCTCATCCACGCCTTGGCGTCCTCCGGCGCATTCGCCATCCACTTCTTGCGCGCCTCGTGCTCGTCTATCAGGGCTTCCGGACCGGGGACGGTGGGCATGGCGAATTGATGCTCCAGCCCCTTTTCGGGAACCTGGAAGGAGGCCGACATGTTGAAGATCTGCTTGCCGTGCTGGATAGCGACGACACGGCGCGAGGTGAAGCTGGCACCGTCGCGCGCACGGTCGACCTCGTAGAGGATCGGAACTTTGGGATCGCCGCCGCGAAGAAAATAGGCGTGGAAGGAGTGGCAGACGCGGCCCTCCACCGTGCGGCTCGCGGCGACCAGCGCCTGGCCTAGCACCTGGCCCCCGAACACGCGCTGCATGCGGTCTTCGGGGCTTTGGCCACGGAAGATGTTCTCTTCGATCTTTTCGAGATCCAGCAGATCGAGAACTTCGGCGATAGGCGTCTTGGCGGTGGCGGTCATTACGCTCCCATAAGGTTGCGGGCGCCCCGAGGCAAGGCGCGGTTTAGGCCACGGACCGGCGAATTTCTTTGCCTGCCTCCGCCAATTCGTCATAAATCCTTGGCACTCCTTTCATGCCTATCCGGCACATCCGGTCAAATAAGGAAATCCATGGCAAATCTGCTCCTTGACAAAGCGGCCCATCAGAAGCCCGCGACGAGCAAGAGGGGAGCCTTAGAGCGCCTATTTACCATTATGTTTCAAGGGTTTGTATATAATCAGATCTGGGAAGACCCGGTCGTCGACCTGACGGCGCTGGCGCTGAAGCCGGACCACCGCGTGATCACAATCGCCTCGGGGGGATGCAACGTTCTCAACTATCTCGCCGCCGATCCGGCGCGCATCGTGGCGGTCGACCTCAATCCCAATCACATCGCGCTGACCAAGCTGAAGCTCGCGGCGCTCGAGTATCTGCCGAACTATGACTCGTTCTTCCGCTTTTTCGGCCACGCCAACGACAAAGCGAACCGCGCGGCCTACGACAAATATCTTCGCCCAAAACTGGATGCCGAGATTCGCGACTATTGGGAGAAGGACCGCCCGCTTCGCGGTAAGCGCATCAACATGTTCGGCAAGAACCTCTACCGCTACGGCCTCCTCGGGCGCTTTATCGGAATTCTGCATGCCGTGGCTAAGCTGCACGGCAAGAAACTCGAGCCGATACTGGCCGCGCGCACGCCGGAGGAGCAGCGCCGGCTGTTTGAGCGCGATATCGCACCTCTGTTCGATTACAAATCGATCAAGCTGCTTTCCAAGAGTCCGGTCTCGCTTTACGCGCTTGGCATTCCCCCCGCCCAATACGACGAACTCGTCGCCGCCGGCGATCCCGTTGCGGTATTGCGCGAGCGCGTCGAGCGGCTCGCTTGTGATTTCCCGATCCAAGAAAACTACTTCGCTTGGCAGGCCTTCGGTCGCGGCTACGACGTTAAGGGCCGCGAGGCGGTCCCCGACTATCTACGCCGCGAGACCTATGATTTCATTCGTACACGGACGAATAAGGTCGAAATCCACCACGCATCGCTCACCGAATTCCTCGAGGCCCAAGCGCCGCAATCGTTGCACCGTTACGTCCTGCTCGATGCCCAGGACTGGATGAACAAGGATCAGATCACCGCGCTGTGGCGTGAGATCGATCGTACCGCAGATGCGCGCGACGCGCGCGTAATCTTCCGCACCGCTGGACCGGATTCACCGCTGCCGCGCAAGCTGCCGGTCGAAGTGCTGGCACCGTGGACTTATATCGAGGACGAAAGCCGCGCTGGGCACGCCAAAGATCGCTCATCGATCTACGGCGGGTTCCACGTCTATGCTCGCCGCAAGTTGTCGTGATCCGGACGTGACCGAACATGCCGCACTGCTGGACAGGATTTACCGGCGTCAGCGCTACATCTACGACGTCACCCGCAAATACTATCTGTTCGGGCGCGATCGTCTGATCCACGACTTGGCGCTGAAGTCCGGTGGCCGCGTGGTCGAAGTCGGCTGCGGCACGTCGCGCAATCTGATCAAGATCGCCGAAACTTATCCCGGCGTTGTCCTGTTCGGCCTCGACGCTTCGGCGGAGATGCTGGAGACCTCGGCGGCAGCGATCCGCCGCGCCGGCCTCGCCGACAGGATCAGGCTTGTCCGGGCCTATGCTGAAGATCTCACGCCCGCGTTGTTCGGCGACGGTGCACCCTTCGATAGCGTCATTTTCTCCTATTCGCTGTCGATGATCCCCGACTGGCGCAGGGCACTTGCCGCCGCGCGGGCCGCATTGGCCCCCACGGGGCGCATCCATGTCGTCGACTTCGGCGATCTCAGGGGCCTGGGTATGGCGGGGGAGGGTCTGCTGCGCCGTTGGCTGGCTCTATTTCATGTCGCACCGCGAGATGAACTGCTGACGGCGATCGAGCGCGACAGTGGTCCTGATGCCGTCAAGCATCTCGCCGGGCGATACGCCTTTCTATGGTCCGCCGGCCGGGACGACCCCTTTTGGAGAAGCCCTCACGGTGGTTGAATATCCATTGTAAACAAGTACTTTAGCCCGTCCGAGACGGTTCGAGCGGCGCGCGAATTCGGCCTCGACAAGATCCGTTAACGATATCGCGGGAAGACTTCGCGATAGCTCGGCTGATCGACTATTTGTGACGCCTAGGTCAGCGTAAGTATTGGCTGCTCTCGACGAATGCGCCCCTCCATCGGCAGGGGACGATCCGGCCAAGTCCTGTTGCAGCCCGGTCACAGAGGCAGCGTAAATACGGTTGTCGGACCCCAAAATGGCCGAATCCCAAATTGGTCAGGGGAGACATCGGCAATCGTCGCCGTTATAAGTTCACTGTCGTCCGGACGTTTAGGTGGGGGGGTCCCTGCCCGTCGGTATTTGAAGCGAGGATAGAAATGAAACTTCGTTCGATCGCCTTGACGGGCGTGGCACTGGCGGCGCTTAGCGTCGCCCCTGCAATGGCCAACGATACCCAAGGGTGGTATCTCGGCCTTGGCGTTGGTTATGACCACATGGATCCAATCCATGTCGTCACGGCTCCGCCGCTTTCGGCACACGCAGATCTCGGCCAAGGCGACACGGCACTTGTCGCGGGCTCGTTCGGCTACAAGTGGGCGAGTGGTCTCCGCCTCGAATTCGAGGCTGGCTACGACTCGCACGATCAGCACGGCCACAATCCGCCCTTCGCCGGCACGCTGAGCGGTACGAACTCTCTGAAATCCGCCCTGGTCAACTTCATTTATGACTGGAATCTGGGCTCGAATTGGAGCCTGTCGTTCGGCGGCGGCGTCGGCGCCGGCGCGCTCGACATGTCCGTCAAGGATTCGTTGTTCCCGGCTCTCAAGGTCATCCGCGGCCAGCACGACGAGTTCATGTGGCAGGGCATCGCCGGCTTGAACTATGAGTTCGATCCGGGCGTGGAACTCTTCCTCGACTACCGCTATCGCTCGGCCGAGATCGACCACGGCTACGCCTCGGACTTCGGGGCACTGAGCCCGATCCACGTCGCACAGGCCCAGGAACATGTCGCGATGCTGGGTGTCCGCTGGTACATGGAGGAAGCGCCCCCGCCGCCTCCCCCGCCTCC
>DATEZM010000410.1:0-4003 GCA_035255625.1 Rhizomicrobium sp.
GTTCCGATGACATGGACGATACGGGCCTGCGCCGACAAGGCTGCGAGCGCGACGCTGGATTGCGGCGTGGTGAAATCGATCAGCGCCTGCGCCTTGGCCAGCAGCGGCAAGGGGTCGTCGGCCAGCGGCACGCCGAGCGGCTTCAGCCCCGCCAGCGTTCCGGCATCCTGGCCGAGATCGGGATGGCCCTTGGCTTCCAGCGCACCGCTGAGAACACAGCCCGGCGTCTCGGTGACGGCACGCACCAGCGCTCGGCCCATGCGGCCGCCCGCGCCTGCCACCACGATGATGCGAACGTCACTCATGCCGCGTTTATAGCCCGCGCTTTCGCCTAACGCGACAGATGGTCGACCACGTATTGCGCGATGGCCTGACCGAACCAGGGCACGGTGAGGATGAGCGCCGAGGCGCCCACCCGCACCAGGGTCGACTGGTCGAATGGCCATTCCGGCGCATCCGAGATTCGCTTCTCATAGGCGAGCATGCCGTGCAGACGCTGCGCGGCATGGTCGTTCTCGTGCATCGTGGCGCGCATGACATCGATCTGGCTGCGGACGTGCTCGAGCTCCGCCGCCTTTGCAGCGAGAATCTGTTTGTGGATGCGGCTCATTATGCTGACGAAAAGACCAAGCCCCATTCCTGCACTGGTCACGATCAGGAGGACCGTCAGCCAGTTGAGGTCGCCGCCGATGAAGAACAGGCAGGCGACCGCGGAGACGACGAACCAGATCAGCGCCGACCGCGCCGCCGAACGGCCGAGCACGGCGAGCGTATCGGTGCGCAGCAGGTCGATCTTGAGCTCGGCGCGCAGCATCCCGGCATAGCTGCGGCTTCCGGCGCGGGTCTGCTCCACCCCGCGCGCGAACAGAACCACCATGAAGGTCGTGGCGCACGCGAACCATACCAGCGTCAGAGGTGGTATCGGATGGCCTTCCCGGATCTCGCTCAGCCTGACGATCATGCTGATCGCGAGTCCCACCACCAGTCCGATGAGTGTCGGGCGCAGATAGTTCGCTTTGCGTGGCGAAAGGGATGTGACGTCGACGGCGCTGGCCATGCCGCCGGTCAGAATTTTTGCGTAAGCGGGCGCGTCACGTGCCTCGGCCACGCGAACGTAGCGCTGCATGGCCAACGCTGCGCAACACAACAGCGACAATACCGCGGCCGGCCAGGCGGCGCCGGTGAAGGCAAGATTGGGCCGCAGGATCGCGACGTGCTCGATTCCTGCGACGGCGAGAAAACTGCCGAACAGAACGATAAAGACGAACAGAGTCGTCGGAGCGATCCCGAACGGTGATCGCAGGAAAAGCTGCTGCTCAAACGGCAGCGCCGCTTTGGAAAGTGGTTGGACAGTCGCGGCCGGGGCATCGGTCATGGGGGGGAGTCTAGCGCAATTCGCGCCCAGTCGTCGGCGGCCTTCAAACCTTCGTATCGACGGATCCGCCGGGTGGAGTAGCGCCGTCGCCGCCTTCTTTCCTTGCCACCGTCACCATGGCGGGCCGTAACAGGCGGTCGGCAATGGTGTAGCCGGACTGCACGACATTGACGATCGCGCCGGGCGGCCGTCCCTCGCCGGGCACCTCGGCCACGGCCTGGTGCAGGTTGGGATCGAACTTCGCGTCGGTGGTATCGATCGCTTTGACGCCGTGCTTGGCCAGCGCGCTCATCAATTGGCGCTCCGTCGCCTCGACGCCTTCGATCACCGAGCGGATCTGCGGATCGGCAGCGTCGCGCACCGCTTGCGGCAGGTGGCTCAGCGCGCGCGCGAAATTGTCGGCGATGTCGAGCATGTCGCGGGCGAAGCGGGTGACCGCGTACTGGCTCGCATTGACCCGCTCCTGCTCGCCGCGGCGGCGCACATTCTCGGTCTCCGCCAGCGCCCGCAGCAGCCTGTCCTTCAGCTCGACATTCTCGGCGTTCAGCGCCTGGATCACGTCGGCGGGATGGGGTTGCTCCGGATCAATCTGTGGGATTTCGTCTTCGTCGTCGCTCATGTCGTTTCCTGATGCGTCAGCCGAGCAATCGGCCGACGACTTTGGCGGTGTGGTCGACCATCGGGATGATGCGGCCGTAATTGAGTCGCGTGGGTCCGAGAACGCCGATCACGCCGATGATCTTGCCGGCCGCGTTGGCATAGGGCGCGGCCACGATGGAAGAGCCCGACAGGCTGAACAGCCGGTTCTCCGAACCGATGAAGATGCGCACGCCGTCGCCATCCTTGGCGAGTTCGAGCAGGCGGATCAGATCGGCCTTGCGCTCGATGTCCTCGAACAGGGTGCGGACGCGCTCGATGTCGTCGCGCGCCTCCACCGTGTCGAGCAGGTGCGAGGCACCGCGCACGATCAGGACTTTCTCGTCGCTGTTGCCGGCCGGCATGGACAGCGTCGCCAGTCCCTCCGACACGATCTTCTTGGTCAGCACGTCGAGCTCGGCGCGCTCGCCTTCGAGGTCTGCCAGCACTTCGGCGCGCGCCGAGTCCAGCGTGCGCCCGCGCAGCCGCGCGTTCAGATAGTTCGACGCTTCCGACAGCGCCGATGCCGGCAGGCCCATCGGCGTGTCGATCACGCGGTTTTCAACCTGGCCATCCTCACTCACCATGATCACCAGCGCCTTGCCCGGCGCGATGGCGGTGAACTCGACATGTTTGAGAACCGCATCCTGCTTGGACGAGACAACGAGACCGGCGCAGTTGGACAGACCGGAGAGCAGAGTCGTCGCCTGGGTCAGAACGTCCTCGAGCCGGTGCCCCGTCCCGCTCATCCGCGACTCGATGGACGCGCGCTCGTCCGGCGCCAGCTCGCCCACTTCAAGAAGTCCGTCGACGAACAAACGCAGGCCCTTTTCGGTGGGCGCGCGGCCAGCGCTGGTGTGGGGCGCATAGAGCAGCCCCATCGTCTCCAGATCGGCCATGACGTTGCGGATCGAGGCCGGCGACAGCGTCAGCGGCAGACGCTGGGATAGTGTGCGCGAGCCCACCGGCTCGCCGCTCGACAGGAAGGCCTCCACCAGATGGCGAAAGACTTCCCGCGGGCGCTCGCCGAGCACCGCGTTCCTGGCACGGGCGTTTGCCGAATCCACTACTGCAAGCCTCTGATTCGTCTATACATTTTTGGCACCTTTCGCCGGCATTTGCGCCGTCTCTGGCAAAGCCGCTAGGTAACGGTGCAACGCAAAAACTTCAAGGCAGACCCTATGCGCCCTTCGGCCCGCGCCAACGACCAGATGCGCAGCGTGACCATGGAACCGGGCGTTGCCAAGCATGCGGAGGGCTCCTGTTTCATCACCTTCGGCAACACCCAGGTCCGCTGCACCGCCAGCCTGGAAGAAACCGCGCCCGGCTTCCTGCGCGGCACCGGCAAGGGCTGGGTAACTGCGGAATACGGCATGCTGCCGCGCGCCACCCATGAGCGCATGCGGCGCGAGGCGGCGCAAGGCAAGCAGTCCGGCCGCACGCAGGAAATCCAGCGCCTGATCGGCCGCTCGCTGCGTGCGGTGGTCGATCTTGCGGCGCTGGGCGAACGCCAGATCGTGATCGATTGCGACGTCATCCAGGCCGATGGCGGCACGCGCACCGCCTCGATCACCGGCGGTTTTATCGCGCTGACGCAGTGCGTCGAGTTCATGAAGAAGACCGGCATGGTGACGAAACCGGCGATCAAGGATCACGTCGCGGCGGTCTCCTGTGGCATCTGGAAAGGCGAGCCATGCCTCGACCTCGACTATGCCGAGGATTCCACAGCCGAGACCGATGCCAATTTCGTCCTCACCGGTTCGGGCGGTCTGGTCGAAATCCAGGGCACTGCCGAAGGCGCGCCGTTCAGCGACGAGGAATTCGCCGCCATGCTGAAGCTCGCCCGCAAAGGCATCGGCGAACTGGTCGCGCGGCAGAAGGACATTCTTCGCGCATGAAGCTGAAGCCCGGCGACACCCTGGTGGTCGCAAGCCACAATCCGGGAAAGGTCCGCGAAATCCTGGAACTGCTGGCGCCGTTCAAGCTGCATGT